>CAXBEL010000226.1:0-7157 GCA_963974735.1 uncultured Flavobacteriaceae bacterium
CACTATAATGTGTGTTGTTATCAGTCATAATTGCAAGATCCCCAGTGTCATATCTAATCATCGGCATACAGTGATTAAAAAGGTCTGTCACGACAACTCTTCCCAATTCGCCATAATTAACTGGAATATCTTTATCAGGGTGTAAAATCTCTATAAAATAACTTGCCCAATTTATATGAAATAATTCTCCCTGCTCTGGAAGCTGTATTGACAAAATCCCATTTTCCAAATTAGAATACCGGGAAAGCACTGGAGCATTAAAATACTTTTTTAAAGCATCTCTTGTACGATCACTCAGTGCTTCAGACATTGCTATAATACAAGAAATATTTGATATAATAGGTTCAGCATTTGTACGCTCTAAATAGTTACATATATCTCTAAAGGCCGAAGAATATCCTATCATCACTTTTGTTGATGTATCATTTTGAAGATTTTTTACAAAACTTAAAAGATAATCATCTGAGAATTCTGTCACATCAACCATTTCAATATTTCTCATCCTGGTCATCAGATTACTTTTAGTATGCATCTTAAACCACTTCCTGATATAATAAAGTTTATAACCAATTTCAAAACCCGCCCTCTTTTTAAAATAGATTGTATCTGCGGTATTTCTTATTTTTTTGTTCTTATTCTGTAATGTTTTAAAAGGAGTGCCAGAAGAACCACTGGTTGACATTTCATAATTATTTTTATCCTCGTATTTACTTGATAAAATTTCTTCTATATTTTCCCGTATGATAGATTTATTAATAATGGGGAAATCTTCCAATGACTTAAAATTCTCATATGCACTGTAAAACCTTGTTGTTGCTATAGCGTGGTTAAGCAGGTTATCGAGGTGCTTTTGTCTTCTATGCTGGCTTTCTTTAGAGTTATAATTTTCTAAAATAAACCTTATATCGTTATAATGTGATCGCACACTACCACCTTTGAAAAAATCCACAGTCCAGAAAGCGAGTTTCCTTAATTTTTCTATCGTTTGAACCATCTGTAAAACTTTCTAAGCATTGGCAATCATTTGTTTATAAAGAGGGTGTTTCACATATCCTCCATAAGCTACTTCTCCTGCTGTAATACCCGGCGTATTGTTGCCCTCTACAATAACTGGTCCCTCAGGCGTCAAAGCAATATCCCAACCCGCCAACTTGAGCGGAATATAAATAGACAGTTGCTTACATAGCTCCTTGGATTCTTCGAAAAAAGGCACTTTAAAACCTTTAAAAACAAAACCAGTATCAGGATGTTTATAGTGTTCTCCTCCACCTAGAATCATACCGTGTGTACCCTTTTCTATTAATTCACCCGTTTCTGCATTTATAGGAACAAAAAAACCGCCCGAACCCACGTTATCTACTACTTTTCCGCCAGTTCCAAAGCGCATAAAAGTTCCAAGAATATGGGTATCGCCCACATTATCAATATATGTCTCTATGCGTAATGTGTTTACACTATTAGGATAAATTTCATTCACTTGTGGATGTTGTATTATACATTCCTGATGAATAAATGATCCGCTTAAGAGCAAATCCCCTATTTCTTCCACTTGTTGTTTAAGTTTTCCCAACTTTAAAAGATGAACCCCTCGTCCACCATAACCGATTAAAGATTTTACAAAAAAAGCTTCTTGTTGAGTAGTTTTCAATATCATTAAAAAATATTCAATAAGCTCGATCTTATTATGTATCCTATGGATTTCCCCATTATAGAAAAATTGATTCTTTAAATTATAACTAATAACTTTAGGGGTGGGGAGGTGATGTTTCTCGCAAAAATTAGAAAAAACCAATTTATTATTAAGAAAAGGAACGAATTCCTCTTGATTATTCTCCTTTGAAAGAATTATTGAAGCATATTCTTTCATATCCAGAAAATCTTTATAATTAGCTGCATCCTTTCTATAAAGAAATCTTCCAAAATAATGAATAGGAAAATTTTTCTTAATTATCCATAATTCAAGAACTTCTCTAATTATTATAAAAAGGCTCTTTTTATTACCGTCTTTTAAGAAAACATTTATTCTAAACAAGTTCGCTTTTAGGCTCATACAATGATAATCTAAGGGCTTAACTTCTAAAAAAATAAATATAGTTAAATACTTACGTAAAATTTTGAATTAAGGTTTTTAACTCATCTTTATAAAAAATCAATGGTCAATATTTTACAAATCTTAATAATAAAAATCAATTTTAAATGCAAAAACTAAAATCCATTTATTCCAATAATCCACCAATTTAGCTTTTAATCTTATTCCGAATTTAATAACTCAATCCTCTAATAATTGCAATATCAGCAAAATTTCTAGTGCTGTATAATTAAATCATCAAAAGCCTGTCTGAATTTTTAACTAGTTCAATTCCTAAATTTTCAGTTAAGTTTTGTTAGAGTTGAAGATAATTTTGTTAATATTACTATAAGTTTTGACTTATTTAACAGTCATTAGATTAATGATTTATCCAAAATCATAATTTATTAAGAAGATCTTTAAGTCTTTCAATTGAAATATCCGTGTTAGACTGCATCTGTTTTAGATCATTAGTATTTTTCTCTATTTCCTCCCATATTTCAATAATCTTTCAAAAGAATGTATGAAAACTGCGTGATTGCGACCGTTCGTATTATGATGCTTTATTAATAGCATTTCTAACCTCTTTAGCGCACTAATTTATCATATCCTCATTAATTTTTGTCGCTGTTGGAACATCCATTTCTTTAAATCTTCTCTCGGTTTTATTATTTTTATTTTCGTTATTGACCATAATTTCTATCAACTTTTTTTTAGGCTCAGGAATATTCCTTTCCCAGAAATCCATGAGTTTACAGTATGGATCGAAACACCTATATACTTTGCTAGTTTCTTGCGATCAAAACCGTTAATGGTCAGAAGATTTTTTAGTGCGCTAGCTGTCATACTTTGCTTTGCTTTTATGATATATGAGATTAGAATAAGCCATTTAATTACTTTTTAAGAAGTTTTTTAAGCTCGGCTATGGATGCTTCAGTTCCTTCTGTAGTTATCTTAAGATTCTGAATGTCCTTTTTAATCTCTTCATTATCCTTAATTATTCTTTCAAAAGCCGATACAAATATTCCGTGGTGCTCATCCATTTTCTGATGATGTAGTACCAAAAGTTTTTCTAATCTTCTTAATGAATTATGGATTTTATTTTCCTCAACCTCTTTACTTAATGTTTCTTCTGCTCTACTTTTTTCTAAACTTTTATTCTCCGCAATAGATTGTTTGCTAAATTTCTGTAGTCTTAATAGAGATTCTGCAGAGGGAGCTGTACTACCTTTCTCATAATTCTGTATAGTTCGTAGGCTTACCCCCAATTTTTGAGCAAAATCTGTCTGACTTAATTTTAGGAATTTTCTAAGATTTTTTATATCGAATGAGTGCATGTCTCCATTAAAATTAGCAGTATTTACGAAATACATTATATATAGTAATTTAATCAAAAAGATATTAGAATGGATGTGTTGAAACAACCCAATTTCCCGACATGTCAATTATTAAACAAAAAAAGCCGACTCTTGAGAGTCGGCTTTTTTATTAAGTACGGGCGGAGAGACTCGAACTCTCACACCTTGCGGCACTAGATCCTAAGTCTAGCGTGTCTACCAATTCCACCACGCCCGCATTCTTACTTTTACAATACTTAGGACTTTTTACAAAAGCGAGTGCAAATATAGAAAATTCTTTCAATAGCAAAATCATTTTTCAAATAAATATGCGCTTTAAAATCCATATTTTTGAATCAAATCAATTTATATGAAGAATTCCCAAGAATATATCTCAAAACATAAGGATCGTTTTCTTAACGAACTCATAGAATTATTAAAAATTCCATCCATAAGTGCAGACCCTGCCTATAAAGATGATGTCTTTGCTGCTGCAGATGCGGTAGCAGAAAGCTTGCGGGATGCTGGCTGTGATAAAGTGGAGGTTTGCAGCACTCCTGGCTATCCCATAGTCTATGGTGAAAAACTAATCGATTCTAAATTACCTACAATATTAGTATATGGTCATTATGATGTACAACCTCCAGACCCGGTAGATTTATGGGACAGTGCACCTTTTGAACCCGTAATTAAAGATACGGAGCTGCATCCTGAAGGAGCCATTTTTGCGCGCGGAGCTTGTGATGACAAAGGGCAGATGTATATGCATGTAAAAGCATTGGAGTTTATGACTCAAAATGAGGCCCTACCCTGCAACGTTAAGTTTATGATTGAGGGCGAAGAAGAAGTAGGCAGTGTAAATCTAGCCTGGTTTGTAGAACGCAATCAAGAAAAACTAAAGAATGATGTAATACTGATTTCCGATACAGGAATGATTGCTAAAGACGTACCAAGTATCACGACAGGATTACGCGGACTTAGTTATGTTGAAGTAGAAGTTACAGGTCCCAACCGAGATCTACATAGTGGATTGTACGGCGGTGCAGTAGCCAACCCTATAAATATTTTGACAAAAATGATTGCATCCTTACACGATGAGAACAATCATATAACAATACCCGGTTTTTACGATAAAGTCGAAGAACTAACAAAAGAAGAACGCGCTAAAATGGCTGAAGCTCCATTTTCTGAAGAAGCTTATAAAAAGTCAATAGGCATAGGTGATATCTACGGAGAGAAAGGCTATACTACAAATGAGCGTAACTCTATAAGACCCACTCTGGACGTTAACGGAATTTGGGGAGGATATATAGGCGAAGGCGCTAAAACGGTCATTGCAAGTAAAGCGTATGCAAAAATTAGTATGCGCCTTGTTCCAGATCAGGATTGGCAAGAAATAACCGAACTCTTTCAAAAACATTTTGAAGATATCGCTCCTAAAAGTGTTTCTGTAAAAGTGAAACCTCACCATGGTGGTCAGGCTTACGTGACTCCCATAGATAATATAGGATACAAAGCTGCTGAAAAAGCCTACGAGCAAACCTTTGGCAAAACACCTATTCCGCAACGTAGTGGTGGCAGTATTCCTATAGTTTCACTTTTTGAACGTGAGTTGAAAAGCAAAACCATCTTAATGGGATTTGGTTTAGACAGTGATGCGATTCATTCGCCTAATGAGCATTTCGGAATATGGAACTACCTTAAAGGGATTGAGACCATCCCTTATTTTTATGAAGCTTTCACCAAATTGAAATCAAAATAACAAAAACTAAAAACTCCCTTAACTGGGAGTTTTTAGTTTTACATAGTTTCTTTAAGTTCTATCATAAACTTATTCCATAAATAATAAATTGGTTTTTTATTTATGTGTTGTAACTTTCATGTATAGAGAAAATTATCTATGAGCAAATTCAATAAGCAACAAGTACCAAAAACCTCTTTGGATTCCATTTTAGAATGGCTTACCTGGATAGGTCTTGCCAGTACTTTTATTTATTTATCAGTTTCCTACAGTTCTATTCCTGCAGAAATAGGACAGAGCTTATTTAACGGTCATGGAACTACTAAAAATGTTCTTTGGTTTCCGCCAGTAATAGTAAGTATAATTTGTTGGGGTATTTTTAAACTGAATCAGCATCCTGAGTTATTAAATTTTCCCTCTAAGCCCAATAAACCTTTTCGTACGGAAGCCTATCATCTTGCAACTCAATTATTGAGATGGATAAGTTTTTATCTCTCATTAGCCGTGTTGGCAATGACGATTATTTCAGTTAAAACAGCTATTGGTTCAATGAATAAAGGAACAGGATACGTTTTACCAATTATAATTATAGTATTCGTGGGAACATCTATTTTTTATGCGGTAAAGGCATTTAGATTACCCAAAAACAAATAAAGATAGCTATATCTTCTTCACGTAATCTGTGATCAAAACAATCTGCTGTCCGTCAACTTTTCCTTCGATATATTTTTCGTTTTCGTGATCTAGAGAAATTCGTCGAACGGCTGTCCCCTGTTTTGCGACCATACTACTTCCTTTAACTTTTAAATCTTTTATGAGTACTACAGAATCCCCCGCTTCCAGAATGACCCCATTACTGTCTCTATGAACTAAAGCTGAAGTATTTTCGGCAGGCATTCCGGCCTTTGCCCAAGTCTTGACAACATCTTCCATATACATCATATCAAGCAAATCCTGAGGCCAACCTTCTGTCTTTAACCTAGTGAGCATACGATAAGCCATTACCTGTACCGCAGGAACCGTACTCCACATACTGTCGTTTAAACACCTCCAGTGATTAGGCACTACGCTTTCTGGATTTTCAATCTGCTCTTTGCATGTAGCACAAATAAATATATTACCATCAGCTGTAGTAATATCTGTAGCCTCTGGTACTGCAAAAATGTTTAAATCATCAGTCGAGCTGCACAATTCACATTTATTATCACTTCTATCTCTAAGATCTTGTTCTAAACTCATCGTATAGTATTAAGGGAGTAAAGGTAATTTAAACGCCTTAGCAACCAAATATTTCTAGAATATCTAAAAATATTACCTCTATGTTTGTAGAATCAAATAATTATTCTACATTTGTAGAGTACATTCTAAAAACGTAGAACTATGCAACTTTCAAACGCCGAAGAACAATTAATGCAGATTCTCTGGAAAAAGGAAAAGGCCTTTATGAAAGATCTTATTCTTGCATATCCAGAACCAAGACCGGCAACTACTACAGTTGCAACCTTGCTCAAGCGTATGCAGGATAAAAACTTCGTTGATTATCTACAGTACGGTCGCTCCAGAGAATATTTTCCTTTAGTAAGAAAGAAAGATTATTTCTCAAAGCAGGTTAATGGGATGATCAAGAGTTTCTTTAATGACTCTGCTTCTCAATTTGCTTCCTTCTTCACTAAAGAAACAGACCTTAGTCAGCAGGAACTCGAAGACCTTAGAAAACTTATAGACGAACGCATTAAAGCAAAGAAATCATGATAGCCTATATCATAAAATCTATATTGTGCTTGCTGGTTTTGTGGGGGTTCTACAAACTGGCTTTAGAGCGAGAAGCCGCTAACAACTTTAAACGCTTTTAGAAATAGAGGTGTTTTTGACTTGACAAACTAACAAATAACCCTTATAATGATATTATACTTAGAAACACAATTAGAAGACTGTTACCGCATATACAGACTTCACCAAGTAAAACAAGATATGCCCTTCATGTCCTTAGAAGATTTTAGGAACATGTTTG
>CAXBEL010000227.1:0-7123 GCA_963974735.1 uncultured Flavobacteriaceae bacterium
TAAAGGTATTAAACTTGTTTTGCTGTTCTTCTTTAGGCCAGCTATTGTTTGTAAGATCTACATCTGCAGTCTCAAGATCTGGATCAACAGTGATTTTTGTAATCTCTTTATCTGTCGCAAGAACTTTTGTTACCTCAGCATCATTTTTTCTCCAAACCTGTACAGGATATGTTTTCTTTTCTGTAGAACCATCAGCATAGGTGTATTCTACAATAAGAGGCATTGGTATCCCACCCGGCTTTTCAAAAACAACAGCATAAAAATGCTTAGGTGCTTTTATGTTAGCACGTTGTTCTGGAGTAAAATTATCCATCATAAACTCCTTAAGGTTAGGAGCGTTTTCTAAAGCTGTTTTATCCTTCATTGCAGGATCATAACCTTCTCCATCCTCTTCTACTACATAAAGACCATTTATAGAACTTGGAGAAGCTCCATAACGTGTTAGCAATTCTTTACCTTCTTCTGTAGGCTGATCTGTTACGTAGTAAGATTTAACTTCTTTTACGCCTATATCAACATTGTCTGTACTGTAAAACCATCCTCTCCAATACCAATCAAGATCTACTGCAGAAGCATCTTCCATAGTGCGGAAGAAATCCTCTGGTGTTGGGTGCTTAAACATCCATCGTTGTGCATAAGTCTTAAATGAATAGTCAAATAAATCCCTGCCCATTACAGTCTCTCTTAAAATATTTAAGGCAGTAGCTGGTTTACCATAAGCATTGTTACCTAACTGATAAACATTTTCAGGATTGGACATTATAGGAGAAATGTAATCCTGATTTCCTTTCATATAACCTACAATTTTAGAAGGCTCTCCTCTTCTTGAAGGGTATTTCGTATTTGGAGCAATTGCTTCTGGATAATTTTCACCAAAATCCTGTTCAGCAACATATTGAACAAATGTGTTTATACCTTCGTCCATCCATCCCCATTGACGCTCATCACTATTTACGATCATTGGGAAAAAGTTGTGTCCTACTTCGTGAATGATAACGCTTATCATACCGTATTTTGTTCTGTCACTATAGTTTCCGTCTTCATCAGGACGTCCATAATTCCAGCAGATCATAGGATATTCCATCCCTTGATTCTTTGCGTGAACAGAAATCGCTTTTGGATAAGGATAATCAAAAGTCATACGTGAATAAGACTTTAACGTCTGCACAACAGCTTTAGTCGAATATTCTTCCCAAAGCGGATTACCTTCTTTAGGATAGATCGAAATTGCCATTACATCATGCTCTGGAAACTTTACAGCCTGTGCATCCATAATGTATTTACGTGATGTGGTAAATGCAAAATCACGTACATTTTCAGCTCTTAATTTCCAGGTTTTTTTCTGTGTACTGTGACCTTTCTCTATTTTTTCTGCTTCTGCCTGATTTACAATTACTACAGGCTTGTCATAAGATTTAGTCGCCTGTTCCCAACGACGGTACATTTCTTTAGTGTAAACATCTTTTCTGTTCACAAGATTTCCAGTACCATCAAGTAAGTGATCTGCAGGAACTGTGATATCTACTTCATAGTCGCCAAATGGAAGTGCGAACTCTCCATTACCCCAGAACTGATAATTCTGCCATCCTTCTACATCATTATATACACACATTCTTGGGAAGAACTGTGCAATCACATAATTTTTGTTTCCATCAGGAAAACTTTCATAACCAGATCTTGCGCGATCTACCGTATGCTCAACAACATTAAAATCCCACTTAATGGAAAATGTGAATTCATCACCAGCTTCTAGAACCTCTGGTAAATCAACACGCATCATAGTAAAATTGATTGTGTGCTTAAGGGGTTTTCCATCTGCTGTTACTTCCTTTATATTAAAGCCGCCATCAAAAGGCTCTGACATATATTGAGAAACAAAAGATTCTGGACGACTAACTGGAGCCATTCCACTACCATCTTTATCTAAAGCTGGTGAATCTTTTTTACGGATATTTTGATCCAATTGAACCCATAGATACTCTAAATCATCTGGCGAATTATTTTTATAGGTAATTGTTTCAGAACCGGTTATTTTTTGAGTTTCATCGTTAAGCTCAATATTCATTTTATAATCTGCCTCATTCTGATAATACGCAGATCCTGGTGCACCAGAAGCGGTGCGGTACATGTTAGGAGTTGAAAACTCGTTATAGAGTTGTCTAAATTTATTAGTATTAACGTGTCCGGGTTTAACTTCTTCCTGCTGTTCTTGATCTTGTGCAAAACCTACTGCAGCAAAGAGAAAAACCAGAGTAAAAAGTGAAAACTTTAAGTTCTTCATGTGTTTGTGAAAATTAAATTTTGTGAATTTGATAAAAATATATATTTGAAGGAATTATTAAGAATTAATTTGGAAAATTTAACACTGCTTTATCATTTCCAGATATTAAAAGAAAACTTTTTTGAGTGCCTTCTACGTTAAGATGAACTACGTTTTTCTGATCTGAAAAAACTTCCATCAGTAAGGAATTTTCTATTGTAATTGAATTTATTTGAGGCACATCTGTCACTTCAATATAACAGACAACATATTCATCTTCATTTTCAAAACCTAAGTAGGATATGTTTTTATCCTCCTCGTTGATGGTGACTTTAAATTTTTGATTTAAATATCGTTCTAAATATTTATTCAATTTTTCTTTGGGATATGTCTTATCAACCTTTATGCTTTCATCATACCGAGCCTGTAGCGCTTTCTCCACGTCATCATAAAATATACGGGTGATTATCTGTAAAGATTTGCTTTTTTCATCATAATCTACCTGGCTCACACTCAAGTAATATTTATGCCACGCCGTAGAAACAATTAGTGGCGCGATGACTAAAAAAAGCAATAAATATTTCTTCATAGCATTACAAAATAAGCATCTGGAGCATTTCTGCGCCCACAAATGTAATATACTATAAGCAAATCACGTTCCAAAAGGTCAATCTATAAGTTCTTTGTGCTTAAAATAATCCTTACTCCTCTTCATAAGAAACTCTAAAAGCTCCAATTCATTCCTGCGTTCTGCAATCGCCAGCGCACTAAGTTTATCCATATAAACAAAATGAGCAAAATCATCTACTAAATTTTCAGGGATGTGTAGATTCTTAACATACATACTGTCGCTAAAAATTTTTCTCGCTTTTTGAACACGATTCTCCATTCTGGAAACTTCCACATGTTTTTTAAGCATTTTTGTACGTCCAGATAAATAATTTATTAGAGCACCCAAGCCTATACCGCTAGATGCCGTATACAGTCTGCGTTCTTCCACAGTAAGATGAGGGCCGTCATAAACGGGTAATCCCACAGCTCCTGGATTAAATGGATCTTTTAGATTAGGTATTTTCATATCGGCTCCCAGTCTGCCAGATAAAGTTATATCACTTATCTGTACCGCATCAAGCTCACTTACCTGAGGCTCCATATAAAAGGAAATCTGCCCTTTATTGAAAGCAATAGCATTAACAACTATTTTCTTATGCTGAAATTGAATACCTGAAATATTTAGGGTATCATTGATTCTGGCAGGAATGGAAAACTCTCCGTTTTTATTTGTAATTGTACCTTTTTGAAGATTTAGATTTACGATGTGGAGCGAAGAATTATCTAAAGAATCATTAAGTATTCTACCATTAATAATCTTTACTTCCTGAGCTTGGGCGCCCATGAGTAAAAAGATTGAACTGGCTATTAAGAAGAAAATAGATTTAAAAAAGTAGGTAGAGTTCAATCCTTATTGTTTCAGTTATGAGTTAAGTTTAATTATTTAGAAAGACTTAAACTTCATAAAACTGTTGCAAAGTGACTCGATTATTCCTCCACTTTTTCTTTTAATTTTAGATAGGAAGGAGCCTTAATAATGAGCATTTCAATTAATGCGAGAGGATCATTTTTTTCAGCCATTGCAAGTGTAGCTTCATTGTCAAGGTATACATAATGTGCAAAATCATCTATAAGCTTGGAGGGAATTTCCAATTGCTTTATATAGATACTATCTACAAATTTACTTCGGGCCTTTTGCACTCTATTTTCCATATTAGAAATGGCTACGTATTTTTTGAGCGTTTTTGTCCTTCCGGAAATTGCATTAATTAATGCATCTACAGACGCCTTACCATTGGCTGAATGAGTTGCGGTATAAAGACGCCGTTCTTCTACTGTAATTATAGGACCAGTGTATACAGGAAGGCCTGCCGCTGCGGGGTCAAAAGGTTTTTCAACTTTTGGGACATTAAGATCTTCGCCCAATCTACCCGACAAATCTATATTGCTAACATTTACTTCTTCTAACTCGCTTACCTCTTCTTCGAGATGCAATGACACTTTTTTTCTAGAATAAATTTCTGGGGTAACTATTAGCTCTCGATTTTTAAATTGAATAGCCGATATATATAAAGTATCATTTACGCGCACTGGAATTATAAAAGAGCCTCCCTCATTAGTAATAGTGCCTTTTTGCAAGCTTAAATTTACTATATGTAGAAATGAGGCGTCTATGGAATCATTGAGTACTTTACCTTCAAGCATAACAACATCCTGAGCAAAAATGTGAGCAGGAGTGGTAAGACCTAAAACAACAATTATAATAAAGAATGCTTTTGGCAAAAGAGATTTTTTAGGGACATGTGTTAAACCCACATTTATAGACGTAACAAATATAATAATGTTACAATTTCCCGTCTAATAATCTAATCCACCTTGCTCACGGTTCTTTGATTATACATTGTAGACATTAATTGAAAATCATTGAGAACGAGATTATAATTCTCTGCACTAAATGAATTCTTGAGGTCAGATTTTTCTATACAGTAAATTATAAAGTCCTTTATTTTAGATGGGTGTATACTATATTCTTTTTTAAAAAATTCCTGAGAAAAGAAATCCAGAACTTCATCTACTAAGAGGTCCTGACTTTCTATCTCCCGTTTCTTTTTTAATTTTTTGTAATAACCAGAATGCAGTTTAAAGGCAGCTTCTACATCTATACTTATCCCAAAAGGAGTAATCGTATATATTTCATAAATTGTAGGAATAATTTCTAAAGGAATCCCAGTAAATGCCGGGATATTTTGGCTTGCTGCAGAAATAGGCTTTTGAAGATCAACTTTTCTAAGATCTAACGCCAATTTGCCACTTAATGGAACTAAAAGTACCTCTTCAAGTTCATTGTTTTTAATCTGTAGAACAACCTGCCAATCTTCATCTTGTAATATTTGTTTATTTACAGCAATAAATTTCTCTTCATACTGTAGTGCAGAAAAAATTATAGTATCTCCTATTTTAAGGGGAATGGAAAAATTTCCATTAGAATCAGACAGGGTAAATAAAGCCGAATTTTTATTAGCTATACGTATATTATCTGCCCCTTCTTTGCCTAGAACCCTTCCTTCCTTTAAATTTCGCTGGGCGTAGATTGTAATGAAACTAAGAATAAATAAGACGAAGAGAAAACTATCCTTTCTCTTGCTCCTCTTTGTATTTATCACGTTGGTCTATTAAAAACTGAATAAGATTAAGTTCATTGCCGGGTTCGAGCATTTCTTTATTTAACCCATGATTTGCCGTATAATCTAGAAAAGCCCCAATGTTATTTTCTTTTATATCTAAGTTCTGCCTAAAGAAAGCATTGTCATACATCATTGTCAATTCATCTTCTGCTGTAGTATCAAATTGATCTGGATTAGACTCTCTTTTGCCTATTAATTGTTTAAAGATATTTACGAAGTTAATTCCATATTTCCAGCTCTTATCATCTAATGCCACATTATCCACAGGTGTGAACTGGTCATATTTACTGTCTTCAATTATAATATTTGCTGTATCTACAAAGGAAGTATCTGGTCTTGTTCGCACTCTATTTACATCGGCAACAATATTTCCTGTTAAATCATAGGGTGTAACCACAATCTCTTCGAGAAGGTTAACACTTTCACGAAGTGTAATATTCATTTTTTTCGTTCGAACAATTCCATTATCAACCTTGACGGTGACAGGATTAAACTGAACAGATTGAACCAGAATCTCATCATTTTTTGCAACTGATAAATAAAAAATACCCTTACGATCTGTAATTGTACCTCTCTCTGATACTGTATTATAAACCACCAATCCTTCAGGATCATCACCTTTAGGCACAATCACTTGACCTTCTATCATAGTACGTACCCTATCCCCATTTTGACATATGGCGTTTAAAGTAAAAAAAAGTGAGAATAGAAGAGATATTTGTTTTGTCATTTTGAGGATTTTTAATAATCTCTATTAAGTAACAACATGATTTTTAAAAATGCGTGTAAAACTGCTCTAAATTTTTGTTAAATACCGCATATCACTACCTTTACATTAAAACCTCAATTGCTTTGAAAAATTTAATTCTCGCCAGTACTTCTACATTATATAATGGTTCTTATCTTGATTATTTAATTCCAGAACTTGAAGATCACTTCTCCTCCATAAAGACTTTAATTTTCATTCCTTTTGCAAGACCAGGAGGTATTGATCATGATACCTATACCCAGAAAGTTAAGGATGTTTTTAATCCATTGGGCATAGCAGTTAAAGGAATTCATGAATTTAAAGATCCAAAAGCGGCTCTCTCTGATGCAGAGGGTGTATTTACAAGTGGAGGAAATACATTTCTTCTTGTTAATCAGCTCTATAAATTAGAATTAATGCCAATTCTTAGAAATATCATTTTTCAGGGCACCCCTTATTTAGGAACCAGCGCAGGGAGCAATATTGGGGGTGTTACTATGCAAACCACTAATGATATGCCTATTATCTATCCTCCCAGTTTTAAAACATTAGGTGCTGTTCCTTTTAATATAAATCCACACTATCTGGATCCTCCAGTGGACGGAAAACATATGGGGGAATCTAGAGAGACCCGTATAAAAGAGTTTCATCAATTTAATACACTCCCTGTAGTAGGTCTGCGTGAAGGAAGTTGGATACAGGTTAAAGATGATAGATGCTTGCTAAAAGGCGAGTTGACAGCTCGTGTTTTTGAACAGAATAAAGAGCCGCGGGAAATTGAATCTGGGGAGAATATCATTTTTGACTAAACTGTTCAGCTATAGGTTTTTAAGAAAATGATATCCCAAAATATCATAACCCTCATTCATATAAAATTTA
>CAXBEL010000228.1:0-7098 GCA_963974735.1 uncultured Flavobacteriaceae bacterium
TTCAGAAATAGGTTTTCTTCTCCATTTTCACTATCTATATCTGCTAATTCCGCAGCAATTTCTGGCTTAAACGAATTTTCATATCCTAAAACCGATATGGTTCGCGATGTTGCTGATGGATTAAGTGCTAAACTTATTGAGTTTTGCAATCTTTCATCCTCATTTGCACCATCGTATGAATAATACAAGGTTATGTTTGATGCTCCTAGATTAAATAGAAAATAGGTTCCATCTTCACCCAACGGCTCTGCCTTTATATAAACACCTCTAAAATAATTTTTAAAGCTGTTGTCATTAAAAAGTACATCCTCACCTTGACGATTTAATATAGCCTGCTGCCAGTAATCTAAATTTTCCAATTTCATCCTTAAACCAGGGCTGCTTTCTGTTAAAACATCACTTTGATCCTCTGCATCTGGATCAGCTGGTTCACTGGTCACGATTGGACTATCTGATGCAGTAAACTCCGGGATTTCAAATAAAACATCCCCTTCTAAACCACTTAATTCATCCAACTGATTTGAAAAATAAGCAGCTCCTTCAGAAAAGTCTGGAGGAGTATTATCACTTAAAAAATAATTAGATCGGTATCCAGTTAATTTTATCGGATCGTTACCATATACAGAATCTAATGTATATTCCGTATCTCCATCAGCATTTAAAGCAGATGTGCTATAATAGGGTAAAAGCAATACTACGCTATCCAAGGATGCGTTTTCTCCAAAACTTGGATTGTTTTGAGATAACACTACCTGAGATAATGTTGAAGCCGTTGTAGTTCCATAAAGCGGGTCATTCAAATACCCTAAAGCACCAGCAGAAAGACCATTTGTT
This sequence comes from uncultured Flavobacteriaceae bacterium, assembly GCA_963974735.1. Classification (GTDB taxonomy): domain Bacteria; phylum Bacteroidota; class Bacteroidia; order Flavobacteriales; family Flavobacteriaceae; genus Leeuwenhoekiella. The sequence continues at coordinate 835 of CAXBEL010000228.1, forward strand.
TGCACTCCTAAGGCGTCAAAAAAGGGTTTACTATATGCTATCACAGGAAGGGAAACACTGTCGGACTTAAAATTAGTCCCATTTACTATATTGCCGCCTACTGTCTGCAAATCATCCTCACAAGAGGTAAGCATTAAAGCAAAAACAAATAACGAGGCTATCGTCCTTAAGAATAAGGTATTCAATTTCATCAGCATATTTTTAGTCAAGGACTTTTGTTGTGTAGAATTCTTCGTAGGCTTGAGCGAATTCTTCTTTTTTCTTAAAAGGAAGTACAGGTATCTTGGTAGTATTTAAATAATTGTTCAATTCCTCACTCAATTCAGGAGAACCTATAATTGCAGCGTCAGAATTTTTTATTGCGATCTTCATAAGGTTGTCATAACTGGGCTTTTCAAGCTCGATTATGTCTTTTTTCTCTACGCCGTCAAATGCAATTTTATCAATCATCTGCTCATTTAACGTCCCTTCGAAGCCAGAATTGTATACAGAAGTAACAATCTTACTTTCTTTAAAAAGAGGTTCACTAGCGTAGTAGATTTTTAAATACAAAGGCAAAAGAGATGCCAACCATCCATGAACATGGATAATATCTGGAGCCCAATTCAGTTTTTTCACTGTTTCAACCACTCCTTTTGCAAAGAAGATAGCCCGCTCGTCATTATCTGGAAAAAGATTTCCATCTTCATCTGTGAAGGTTGCCTTTCTTTTAAAATATTCTTCGTTATCTATAAAATAAACCTGAATACGCTCTTTAGGTATAGAAGCGACTTTTATTATCAATGGCATGTCAAAGTCATTTATGACCAGGTTCATACCAGAAAGACGAATCACTTCGTGAAGCTGATGCCTCCTTTCATTGATATTGCCGTATCTCGGCATAAAAATCCGAATCTGACCTCCTTTACTATTGACCATTTGAGGTGCCTCAAATGACATAGACGCGATTTCTGTTTCCGGTAAATAAGGTATAACTTCAGATGATACGTACAATATCCTCTTATCTTTCATAGAATCTTTCTTAATTGCTGTTATGGCTAAAAAACACGCAAAATTACGAAAATTTATGCAGATTGCCAGTAATATGCTAATTTTGCGCCCTGTTAATTTTTGAGAATCATGGGTGCATACACCAAAAGACGAGAAATTTCACAAGCTGTTGCAAGGCTAAAAAAGGCTGGCAAATCTGTGGGTTTCGTCCCAACAATGGGTACGCTTCATAACGGGCACGCAAGTTTAATCAATTATGCGCTTGATCATTGTGATCACGTTGTGGTAAGTATTTATGTAAATCCCACTCAATTTAATAACGCTGCAGATTTAAAAAATTATCCTCGAGATCTTGATGCTGACCTTAGTTTTCTAAAGAAATATAATGAAAAAATAACGGTTTTCGCTCCTGATTCATTTGAGGTTTATGGCGAAAAGGTAGTTTCTAAGGATTTCGATTTTGGAGGTCTAGAAAATGAAATGGAAGGCAAATTTCGACCAGGACATTTTGAAGGGGTTGGAACTGTGCTCAAACATCTTTTTGAAATTGTAAAACCAGATAAAGCATTTTTTGGAGAGAAAGATTTTCAGCAGTTACAGATTGTTCGCAAACTAGTGGAAATTGAAAGCATACCTGTTGAAATAATAGGCTGCCCTATAAATCGTCATCAGGATGGTCTTGCAGAAAGTTCCCGTAATAAGCGTTTGACCAAAGAGCAGCGTGCGATAGCTCCTTTTATCTATAAGATAATCTCTAAAGTTAAGGAAGACTTTAATTCAAAAGATATAACCACAATAAACCATTGGGTAAAAGAGGAGTTCAGCAACCATAAAAATATGGAATTGGAATACTTTGAAATAGCAGATACCGCTACTTTAAAGACGATTTCAGAAAAGAAACCAGACGCCAGATATCGTGCTTTTATAGCTGTCTTTCTAGGTGATGTGCGCCTTATAGATAATATAGCCCTAAATTAAAAATACCTAACTTTGTCCTATGTTAGTTAATGTAGTTAAATCAAAAATACACCGTGTAAAAGTAACTGGAGCAGAGCTTCACTACATAGGTAGTATCACCATTGATGAAGATCTAATGGAAGCTGCCAATATAATAGAAGGTGAGCGCGTTCAGATTGTAAACGTCACAAATGGCGAGCGCCTGGAAACTTATGCTATTCCCGGACCACGTAAAAGTGGAGAGGTTACGCTTAACGGTGCCGCTGCACGAAAAGTAGCCAAAGGAGATGTGCTCATTCTAATTGTGTATGCTTTTATGGAAGTAGAAGAAGCTAAACAATTTAAACCTACTTTGGTCTTCCCTGACGAAAACACAAACTTGCTTAATTAAGCTTGACAAGAAAGCAATTCATACGGTTTTTAAAAACCTCAATACCTCTTGCACTGGGAGTATTTTTAATATGGTATTCGCTTAGCAGTGCCACTCCTGAACAGCGCGAAACACTTTGGGCAAATATTAAAAATGCCGAAACCAAATGGATCTGGCTTTCCTTATTTTTCGGAATCTTAAGTCATTTATCAAGAGCTTACCGGTGGAGCTACATGCTTCAACCTTTAGGTTATAAAACAAGTTTTATCAATCGCTTTATGGCTGTGATGGCAGCCTATCTTGCTAATTTGGGAATTCCCAGATCTGGCGAAATTTTACGTGGAGCAACGTTGACCACTTATGAAAATGTTCCTTTTGAGAAAGCCTTTGGCACAATAATATCAGAGCGTATTGCAGATTTTATAATGTTACTGCTTATAGTGGCTTTGGCAATTGTTTCTCAAAGCGATAAACTCCTGGAATATTTGGATTCAAAAAATATAAATCCATTAGTAACAGGTGCAATTTTAGGGGTATTTGTAGCACTTACCGTAATCTTTTTGAAGGTGCTGCAACGCTCCAAACATACTTTTGCCACTAAAATCAGAAATTTCGTCACGGGACTACTCGAAGGAATGCGCAGCATCTTTAAGATGCAACATAAAATAGCATTTATTCTGCACACCCTTTTTATCTGGATTATGTACGTCCTTATGTTCTGGATAATCAAATTTACTGTCCCAGAAGTAGCAAGTGTTTCTTTTGGTATAATACTAGCTGCTTTTGTTGTTGGCTCTTTTTCTATATCTGCTACAAATGGCGGCATCGGGGTTTATCCCATAGCAATAGGAGCTTTGTTAGTCTTTTTTGGCATTAGTAAAGAGTCTGGTGAAGCTTTTGGGTGGATTGTTTGGGGTTCACAAACCTTATTGGTTATAGTCGTTGGCGCACTTTCTTTTCTCTGCCTTCCCCTTTTTAATAATAAAAGGGATTAATAACTGGTTTGAACACAGCATTTGCCTAAAAGCTATGCTTTTCATTCATTCCCATTTCATTTTCAATAGAATGTTTAACTTTAGCTGTGTGTATATGCACTGCTATGAAGAGATCTTTTTTACTTTTATTTCTTATCGTCTCCGGTTTCCTTTCTGCGCAGATAGAATATCAAGAATTTGATTCTCAACGAATTGGTCAAAAACGTCAATTAAAAATCCAATTGCCCAACAATTATGACGCTGATATTGAGCAATATTTTCCATTAATAATTGTACTTGATGGTGATTATCTTTTTGAACCAGTCGCTGGTAGTGTCTCTTATCACAGCCATTGGGAAGATATGCCCAATGCCATCGTCGTAGGTATAGATCAAAAAAACACAAGAAATGCAGACGTCTTTCATGAGGATGTAAACTTTCTTCCTACTGGAAGCGGCCTTGCATTTTATGAATTTATCGCAAATGAATTAATCCCCTGGCTCGAACTAAATTATAGGATTTTAAACTTTAAAGTTATCGTAGGTCATGATCATACGGCTAACTTTTTAAACTATTACCTACTTGTCAAACCACCTATATTTCAGGGATATATTTCTATGAGTCCAGATCTAACTCCGTTTATGCACGGCCGTTTAGAAAAAGTACTTGGCGAAACAAAAGATAAACTTTACTACTATCAAGCCACCTCTAAAAATGATATCTCAGCCTTACATAAATCTATATCAGAATTAAATGAAAGTTTAAAAACAATTAATAATTCCAATTTGAACTATTTCTTTGACGATTTTGATGATGCAACTCATTATTCACTGGCAGCGCGCGCTATACCAAAGTCTTTAGAAAAAATATTTTCAGTATATAGCCCAATTAGCAAAATGGAATACTCTGAGGTGATTCTTAAAAAAGACTCCCCTTATGATTATCTGGTTGAAAAATATGAAACCATAGAAGATCTATACGCGATCAAAATGAATGTGCGAGTGAATGATTTAATAGCAATATCTTCTGCATGTCAAGAGAAAAAAGATTGGAAATCTTTACAAAAATTAGGCAAATTGGCTAAAGATCAATATCCTACCTATATGCTCGGAGAATATTATGTCGCCCAATCTTTAGAAATGAAAGGGGAGCCAAAAAAAGCATTGCGCACCTATGAAAAAGCTTATTTGCTAGAAGAAAAAGGCAATGTTAATAAAAACATTATTTTAAATAGAATGAATAAGATCAAAGAGGATTTTGGCTACTAATTATTCTTAATAAAGAGAACACAGCAAGCCATTTAGAATTATTAAGAGAACCTATTACCTGATAATTTCTTACTTTAGGCATCTTAAAACCCCCCAAATGAAAAAACAATTACAACTTATCCTACTACTTCTTTTAGTAGGTAGCCTCTCGGCCCAAATTCAGTACAAAGAAATCAACGCTCAGAAATTAGGAGAAAAACGCCAACTTAAAATTCAGTTACCCCGCAATTATGACCAAAATCCAGAGCGTCATTATCCGGTGATCTTAGTCTTTGATGGTGATTATCTCTTTGAACCTGTCGCAGGAAATGTAGATCTTTTTAGCTATTGGGAAGATATGCCAGATGCACTTGTGGTAGGTATCAATCAGAGTACAAGCCGTGAAGACGATAGCTTTTATGACGATACTAATTTTGTCCCTTCTGAAACCGGAGCTGCTTTTTTTGAATTTGTAGGAATGGAATTATTCCCTTGGCTTCAAGAAAACTACAGAATCAATAACTTTAATATTGTTATAGGTCATGATATTACAGCTAATCTGGCTAATTATTATCTTATGAAAGAGCCTCCTCTTTTTCAAGGTTATATCTCTTTAAGTCCAGATATGGCTCCTTTAATGGAAGAACGTTTACCTGATGCACTGCAACGTGTTAATGAAAAGATATTTTACTATCAAGCAACTGCTTCCAATGATATTGAACCTTTAAGAAAAGGTGTATTAGCAATGGATCAAAGAATTAAATCCATAGATAATCCTAACTTAAAATATTATTTTGACGACTTTGAGGACGCATCACATTATTCATTAACTGCCCGAGCTATTCCCAAAGCATTGGAGCAAATATTTACAATTTACAGACCTATTAGCAAAAAAGAATATACAGATGTAATTCTAAAATTAGATACCCCGGCATACGATTATCTAGTTGACAAATATGCAACTATTAATGAGATGTTTGGTCTAGATTTAACTATTCGGGTAAATGACTTTATTGCCACTGCTGCTGCCATTGAAAAAAAGGAAGATTGGGAGTCACTGGCAGAATTGGGTAAGCTAGCACGTAAAGAATATCCAGAAACAATGTTGGGAAATTATTACATTGCGAGATCACAAGAAATGGATGGAAGGCCTAAAAAAGCATTAAAAACCTATGAAAATGCATTTGTTTTAAGAGAAATAGGTAATGTAAGCAAAGATCTAGTTCTTAATAAAGCAAATCAAATTAAAAAAGACTTCGGACTTTAATGGCAAAAACTAAAACTACTTTTTACTGTCAAAACTGTGGCGCTCAATTTTCAAAGTGGCAAGGGCAGTGTACCTCATGTAAAGAGTGGAATACTATTGCTGAAGAAGTTATTCAAAAAGAGGAAAAGAAAAGTTGGCAGCAAGAGGCCCCTTCTTCCAAACGAGTTGCAAAACCTCTAAAAATAAATGAAATATCCACCACTGCTGAGGCAAGAATGGACACCAAGAACAACGAATTAAATCGGGTTCTTGGGGGTGGTTTAGTTCCAGGTTCTTTAACCTTACTAGGTGGAGAACCGGGAATAGGAAAAAGTACTTTAATGCTTCAAATAGCATTAAGCCTGCCATTTAAGACCTTGTATGTTTCGGGAGAAGAAAGTGCCCAGCAAATAAAAATGAGAGCCGAACGCATTAATCCCAATGCAGAAAATTGCTTGATTCTCACAGAAACAAAGACTC
>CAXBEL010000229.1:0-7081 GCA_963974735.1 uncultured Flavobacteriaceae bacterium
AGAGGACTCATAAATAGGTTTCTGTTTTGTGATAAACTCTCTAATTAAGGAGCTTAAATTTTTGGCAAAAATATATATTTCAAACGTTTTCGCAAGTATTTTAAGCATAAAAAAAACCCTCTGTTTTGAAGAAGAGGGTTTTAAAATTTTAAAGCTGAAAAATACTATCTAAAGATGAATGTATTTCGCTCACCGTCCTTATTTAAAAACGTAATGCTCACGGGTTCATCAGAAGATTTATCCTTAAGGATGTTTTTAACATCATCTATATTTCCAACTTTTTGATCATCTATTTCTGTAATGAGAATACCTTGAAGGTTATATCTTCCCATATCTTCGCTCAAGGTATTTTTAATAATAACGCCGTTCTTCACACCATAACCCTTAAGATCACTTTCCCCCGCATTTTTTACCTCAAACAGGCTTCCTATTTTATAGGTCTCCAATTTAAAAAGTGTAACTGGTACTACGCGTTCTTTACCATTACGAATTAAAGTCACTTTAACAACGTCATCAGGTCTTTTTGATCCCAGATAACCAGCGAGATCAGAAAATTTAGAAACGTAGATGTTATCTATTTGTTTAATAATATCACCTTCTTTAATTCCAGCTTTTTCTGCACCGCTGTCGCTTTCAGTTCCAGCAACATATACGCCTTCCACTTCTTGAATATCCAGTTCCTGTGCTAATGAGGGATTTATACTCCTTCCACTTACACCTAGAAAGCCTCGCTGAACGTCACCATATTCCATAATATCTTCAACAATTTTTCTGGCGATATTAGAAGGTACGGCAAATGCATAACCTACGTAACTTCCTGTTTGTGAAGTAATGGCTGTATTGATACCTATAAGTTCACCGTTTATATTTACTAATGCACCACCACTGTTTCCAGGATTTATAGCGGCATCAGTTTGAATAAAGGATTGTGGATTGTTATCAAACTCATTTATATCACGGGCTTTAGCAGAAATTATACCTGCAGTTACAGTACTTGTAAGATTAAATGGATTTCCAACTGCAAGTACCCATTCGCCGATGCGTGTAGTATCAGAATTTCCGAAGGGGAGATAAGGAAGGTCTGTTTTAGCATCTACTTTTATAAGTGCAATATCAGCCTTAGGGTCTGTTCCTATAACTTCAGCTTTGTAGGTTCTGTTATCATTTAAAGTGACTTCTATTTCACTAGCGCCATTCACCACATGATTATTGGTTACAATGTAGCCGTCTGCCGAAATTATGACACCGCTACCAGAGCCGGCAAGCCCTTTTTCCATTTCACCACCGCCTCTTAAATATTCCATCATATTACGAGGTCTGAGGGCAAGTTGTACATTTTTTACGTGTACAACAGCGTGTACAGTACGGTCTGCAGCTTCAGTAAAATCTGCATTTGTACTCGATATTGCAGGACCCGAATAGGTCGTAGGCAGAAAATGAGAAGTTGTGGTTTGGTTAGGAGTCGCAATTATTTCCTTTTCCTCTAGAAATTTATACGCCCCTAATGTTACGCCACCAGCAAGGATGGCTACAATCAAAAGATTTGCAAATTTTTTCATAGTTCTATTTTACATTAATTCAATAACATTTAAATGACTTGATATCGTATAAAAGGTTGCAGCATTAACTCGTTTTTAACAGCTTCTAAAAAGATGGCTTTATGTATTTTTGCAGTTATTGAAACAAATAAATGACAATACCATTTTATAAATATCAAGGAACGGGAAACGATTTTGTTATGATCGATAACCGACAGCAATTATTTTCCAAAAATGATACCAAACTCGTCAATAAGATATGTGACCGAAAATTTGGCATAGGCGCAGATGGTTTAATTCTTCTTGAGAATCATCCCGAGGTAGATTTTGAAATGGTCTATTATAACTCTGACGGAAATCTAAGTTCTATGTGTGGTAATGGAGGCCGTTGTATTGTTGCTTTTGCTAAAGAACTTGGGGTTATTGAAGATGAGACGGTTTTTGAAGCTGTTGACGGGCGTCATGAGGCAAAAATCATTGATGGTATTGTGCATCTAAAAATGCAGGATGTAAAGGAAATTGTGGAGAAGGAGAATCACGTTTTTCTAGATACAGGATCCCCTCATCATGTTCAATTTGAAAATGATTTAGAAAATCTGGATGTAAAAAAAGCAGGATCTAACATTAGATATGGCAAATTATATGGCGCAGCTGGTAGTAATATAAATTTTGTAAAAGCGGAAGGAGATTCCTTTAACGTACGCACATACGAACGCGGTGTTGAAGATGAAACCTTGAGTTGTGGGACTGGCGTAACAGCAGTTGCCCTCGCAATGTTCCATTTAAATAAGGTAAAAAAACAAGAAGTAAATCTTAATGTACAGGGAGGGAAACTGCGGGTTACATTTAAGAAAACAGATTCTGGCTATGAAGATATTTATCTAATAGGTCCTGCTCAACTTGTATACACGGGATTATGGCTAACATAACCCTAAAAGGAAATAAAATTTTTCTTCGCGCATTGGAGCCTGAGGATCTAGACTTTATTCATCGGGTCGAAAATGATGAAGATTTATGGGAGTTGAGCACCACTTTAACTCCTTTCTCTAAATATATTATCAAAGAATATTTAGAAAACGTGCATAGAGATATCTATGAAGTTAAGCAATTGCGGCTTTTAATTTGTAAAAATGAAGATGGTGAAGCCTTGGGAATGATAGATCTTTTTGACTATGATCCTAAAAGTCACAGGGCTGGTATTGGCATTTTAATACTGAGTGAGGCAGAGCGGGGGAGAGGCTATGGTGCAGAAGCATTGGATCTTCTTATAAAATATAGCTTTACGCATCTGGAAATGCATCAACTATATGCAAATATTCTAGAAGAAAACGTAAAGAGTATAAAACTTTTTGAAAACAAAGGCTTTGAGAAAGTGGGTGTTAAAAAGGATTGGAAACGCATTCGCGGAATTTATAAAAATGAACTGTTATATCAACTTATAAATAATAATGTACATTAAACGTATTCTTTTAGCTGTTGTTCTCTTAGGCCTGGTGGGTGGTGGGATCTTCACATACAGTATATACCAGAAATTCTTTTCACCCAATACAGCCTTTAATAATGAGGAAGCTCATATCTATATCGCTACGGATGCCAATTACAACACCGTCAGATCAGATTTGGAGCCTTTAATTGATGATATAGATTCTTTTGATGCGGTCGCTCAACGAAAAGGCTATATTAACAATATTAATCCGGGTCACTTTATTATAAAGAAAGGAAGTAATAATAATGAAATTGTAAATTCAATCAGAAGCGGAAACATTCCTGTTAGAGTTGCTTTTAACAATCAAGAGCGTTTGGAAGATCTTGCAGGTAGAATAAGCCATCAGCTTGAGGCAGATAGTTTATCCTTATTAAACTCTTTTAAAGATCCTGAATTTATAAAAGCTCAAGGCCTAACAGAAACTACGGCTTTAACGCTTTATCTGCCTAATTCTTATGAATTTTATTGGAATACTGATGCATCAGATTTCCGAACTAGAATGGCTCGAGAACATACTAATTTCTGGAATGAAGGGCGTATGGCTAAAGCGGAGAAGCTAGGTTTAACCCAAGAAGAAGTATACACTTTGGCCTCTATAGTGCAAAAAGAAACAGTTAAAAAGGATGAGCAGCCTAAAGTTGCAGGTGTCTATTTAAATAGATTGAAAAATGGCTGGAAGCTAGATGCAGATCCTACTGTTATATTCGCGGTAAAGAAGCAGGCAAATGATTTTAATAGGGTTATAAAGCGCGTTCTTTATAAAGACTTAGACACAGATTCTCCTTATAATACTTATAAGTACGCAGGTTTACCACCTGGACCTATATTTATGCCAGATCTTTCTGCAATTAATGCGGTACTTAATCCAGAAGATCACGACTACTACTTTTTTGTGGCAGATGTTTCTAAACCGGGCTACCATATGTTTGCTAAAACAATGGGACAGCATAACGCCAACAGACAGCAATATATTAAATGGATTAATAATCAAGGGATTAACCGATAACGCCTTGTATCGTGTTAAATTTTTGACAAAAATGTAGCACTTCTTTAAATGCGCAGTCATTAGTTTGAGTAAATTATAATTTTTGAGAAGTTTTTTGATGGATTTAAGTGAAAGTTTTAATCTTAATAAAAGCTTAACTAATTAAAAATCAATTAATTGTAATTTTTTGTATCTTTGTCCCAGTAATATAGAGGGATAGAGGCCTAGCAACCGCTTGTCACTCTGAACTAAAATTTATGACAAAAAATATAGTAAAATTAGCAGCGCTTCCATCTGTATTTGGGCTTGTAGCCCTAAGTTTTTCGGTAAAAGATGCAGGTGAATCCACTAATAATTCTACTGAAGGTTTGGAATTATTTTATACTGTTCCTACTGTTGACGAAGTTGGACCAGTTGTACACAAGTCTTCAAATCTTGCTAATCCAGGAAAGTCATTTGCAGGATTTAAAGAGGCTTTAGGTTTCAAGGAATCGCAAAATGATTATAAAAGAATAAATAAATTTGGGTATTTAGGTAAATATCAATTTGGACGTAGCACACTATTACTTTTAGGGGTTACTGATACAGAAGAGTTTATTAATGATCCTGTCCTTCAGGAAAAAGCCTTTATAGCAAACGCCTCCCGTAATAAATGGGTTCTACGTAAAGATATCAAGCGATTTGAAGGTAAAGTCGTAAATGGAGTATTAGTAACAGAATCTGGAATTTTAGCAGCAGCTCATTTAGGAGGTCCAGGTAGCGTTAAGCGTTATTTGCGTTCTGGTGGAGTAGAAGGTTTTAGAGATGCTTTTGGTACTTCAATAAAGAGTTATATGAAAAAATTTGGCGGCTATGATGTTTCTTTTATCGAGCCCAATCAAAGAGCAAAAGTTGACTTAGTAGAAAGTTGATTTATATAAAAATAGTAGTTGAAAAGCGGCAATATTAAAATTGCCGCTTTTTTTATTTCTGAATTATAAAGATTGCCGGCCGCTTATGCAGATCGGGCAATTTATTTTTCCATTGTCCTGCCGTTTTAGTTAGGATATATTCACTGGGTAAACTTATATCACAGCCAATACAAATTGAGGTCTGCGGACTCACGGTATTACACAATTCCTCCATCATCTTATTATTTCTATATGGAGTTTCAATAAAAATCTGAGATTGACTATAATCTGCCGAAAGTCGTTCTAAACGTTTGATTTCATTTCTACGTTCTTTTTGATCAATAGGTAAATAGCCGTTAAATGCAAAATTCTGACCATTCATACCACTACTCATCATGGCCATTATTATTGAAGAAGGACCTACTAATGGGATTACCTGTATTCCCGTTTCGTGAGCTATTTTAACAACATCTGCACCAGGATCGGCAATTCCTGGTACGCCAGCCTCAGAAAGAAGACCCACAGACTTGCCTTCTAAACAAGAGTTTAAAAAAGTGGGCAATTCTGTTTGCTCCGTGTATTTATTTAAAAGGTGTAAAACCAGATCTGGTTGAGACTTTTCTGGAGTTATATGTTTTATAAAACGTCTGGCAGATTTGTCGTTCTCAACAATAAATTCATTTAGGTTTTCTACAACTTTTTTTACAGAAATAGGTAAAACTTCAAGAGGTGGGGTATCACCTAATGTCGTAGGTATTAAATACAGTTTACCAACTGTGGTAACTTTTTGCATAGTTAATTGATAATGAGTTTGTGGGTTTCCTGCGTATTGTTGTCCCCCATTTGCACCAAATATACGCCTCTTTTTAAAGACGAAATATCTACTTCATTTTCAATATTGTGAATATTTTGTTTCGCAACAAGTTTACCTAATACATCATAAATTCTTAGAGTAGTTCTTGATTGTTGATTTTGGGTAATGAATAAACGGTCATGAGCGGGATTAGGATATAATACAAATTCATTTTTAGGAGTGCTTTCAGTTTTAAGCGCATTAGAATCCACAACTTTGTAAATAGTTCCATTCTCAATACCTGCAACATAGAGAGCGTTAGAATTATCTACTCCAAAACTACTTAGATTTCCAGCAAAAGGACCGAAATAAGTTATTTCATACTCATCACTTCCATCTGCTGTAAGCATCCCAATCTCATTACTGCAGTAATCTGCAAAAATGTATCTACCTACCAGGTTGCTAAATTCAGAACCCCGATAGACATAACCTCCTGTTATGGAACATTTAGACAAACCATCATTATTATGAGAATATGAACTAACAGGAAAGGTTAACGTGTTGGAATCTGGACAATTGTCTGTATTGTATGGAGCACTACCTTCATAACATCTCCAACCATAATTAACTCCCGCATCAGTTAAAGCAGCCTTATTTATTTCCTCTAAATTTCCTTGACCCACATCTGCAATCCATAAATCCCCATTTTCAGAATCAAAAGAAAATTTCCAAGGGTTTCTGAGACCATACGCCCAAATCTCTTCTTTATTTGAAGATGAATTTTTAAACGGATTATCATCTGGTATTGAATAAGGTTCTTCTCCATCTACATCTAAGCGAAGTATGGATCCGTATAAATTTGCAGGATTTTGTGCTCTATTACCTGTATCTCCGGCACCTCCACCATCACCTACACTTACATAAAGGTATCCATCTGGCCCAAATGCAAGACAACCACCATTATGATTATCAAAAGGCTGTTCTATAGTGAGCATGGGTAACTCTGTAGATAAATCGGCCATATTGGGATTGGATTCACTTACAGTTAAACGTGATAATTGACTATTTCCTGAGGTGTTTGTATAGTAAACAAAGAATTGTCCATTTTGCTCGTAATTGGGATGAAAAGCTAAACCCAAAAGGCCACGTTCACCTCCAGTACTCACATTATCTGATAAGTCTAAAAATGGTTCGGAATTTACCGATCCGTCGGGTTGGACAATTTGTATAAAACCTCCCTGTTCAACAATAAACAACCGCTCATCACCGGCATTCTGGATATTTAATGGCCTGTTAAAGCCTGTAGCAAAAGTTTCGACGTCTATTTCTTGAGCAGCTACGTAGCAACTGAATAAGACAGATAATAAATAAAGTAGAGAAGTAGATTTT
>CAXBEL010000230.1:0-7065 GCA_963974735.1 uncultured Flavobacteriaceae bacterium
TAAGTACATCCAATTATATTGATAATTACTATCACTTAAAAATATTAGAAGTCAAATTTATAGGTTGCCCCTGCCATAACCTGAATACCTTGCACAGGGAAATTAAGCCATTTATTATACGAATCGCTTAATATATTGTTTACGCGTCCAAATGCAGATAACTGGTCGTTAATGCGGTATCCTAAATGAGCATTTGCATCAAAGTAACTGTCTAGTGTAATTGTAGTAGGAAACTCTACAATGTTGGGACCTGTAACATTCATCTGATCTTTACGTTCTCCAACCAGAAATAAATTCGCTCCAGCAAACCACTCTTCACTTATCTGATAGTCTGCAAATAAAGATGCTTTAAAATCAGGTAAGTTCCAAGCTTCTTCTAAAACGTCTGAATTATAGCTAAAATACTCCCCATTTATCCTCATTTTAAAATTGGAATTCACATCAAAATTAAGCTCCCCAAAAAGGGATAGGGTTCTTAGATCATCATATACAATATTAAACGAATTTCCATATTGATAACCCTCATTGCCTAAACTGCCGTTGCTGTCATCAAAACGTGAATTATTTTTAAAAAGAGTCTTATTGTTTTCTGAAAGATAACTCCCCCTCAAATTGTAGCTAATACTATTGGACACCTTTCCTTTCACTCCCACGTAGCCATCATATTGTTGATCTGTAGGTTGAATCAATAAAGTAGGCGAAACAAAAGGATTATCCTCTACAAAATCTTCGTAAGAATTTTGCTTTAACTCCCCTTCCAACCCAGCATAAGCAATAAAATATTCATCAACTAAACGATAGGATGCAGTTACTCTAGGATATACAAAAAAGTTTGTCTCGCTATTTTCAGTATCTAAATTCATAGCCGCTGATATACCCAAACGTAAGGTCAAATCATCTCTTAAAATCTGCAGACTTGGATTGGCAGAAACATTAAGATGACTGTATGAAATATCCTGAGAGTTATCATAATTGCGATCAAAACCACCGTTAACATAATCTAATTTTAAACCTAATGTTATTTTCTCATCAGTGATGGGAAATGTAATATTAGGAGCTATTATAGCTCGTATTTCATTAGATTCGAAAGAATCACCAAAGTAACTTAGGCTTGCTTTTCCACCTTCGAAGAAAGAATCCTGTAGTTCTAAAGAACCTCCTACCCTCGCGCCATAAAAGCTATGTTGTGGATCAATACGGTTTAAAACATCCTCAGAAGACGCCGTAACTTCATCTACGCCGTACCAATTGTATAATTGATGATTTAGATCCAGATCTGCCCTCCAGTTTAAATCACGGTCTCTAGAGCTATAATTTAAATTAAGATCTGTATCATAAAATTTATCGTCTAAGGCTATATTTTCAATACCTCCCTGAGATGAATTATGATTTAGGTATATACCAAAATTTTCATTTCTACTTATTTGAAAATTGCTGTAAAATTCTGCCAATGCACTTGTATAACTTCCAAAGCCCAGTGTTACATAATTATCATAAAGCTTTATAGGTTTAGCACGTTCCACAGTTGCTGCTTTACCTTTTGCCGGAGTAAAAGTTGATGCTACAGGAACAGAAAAAATACCATAAGTAACTTTCTTTTTTGCTGTGTTTACAGAATCATTTAATTGTGGAGTTGCCTTCACCTTAAATGCATCTCCAATTTCTGGAGTATAGGGTTTTACAACATTTACCACTTCTGTACCTAAATTATCCTTATCCTGCGCCCATATTGTGGCACTAGAAAGAAAGATAAAACTGAAACTTATATATAGAACTCTTAATTTATTGGGATGGCTCATAAATGAGAGGGAATTTTAATTTAGTTGATTTGATTGATGATTATCTATTGTCTTCTTCAACAGATGCGTTGGTCTTTGCTTCGCTGGCTTTTATAACGGCCAATTGTTGTTTAGCTTCCGCAACTACTTCAGGATAATCTGTAAAGTTTGAGGTAACATTGTCCAATATATATGTGGCTTGATAAGCATCACCTAAAGCATAAAAGTTTTGAGCCATAAGTACTAATCCTTTTGCTCCATATAATTTATAACCGCTATAATCCTTTGCCAGTTTTTGAACGGCTTCATTAGATTCTTTGTGATTGCCTGCCTTATTTTTAAAATAGGCGTTGTAGTATAGAGCCTCCGCGGCCAATTCGCCAGTTGCTATTTTTTGAACCTCAGCATAGGCTTGTTGAGCACGGGATTCGTCATTGGTTTTCATTGCACTTCGTGCAATAATAACCTGGGCATCACTTTTCACATTATTATCAATCTTAGAGTTGCCAAGCACCTTATCTGCATACTCAAAGGCTTTGGAATAGTTCTGAAGCTCGTAATACGATTTCATCAAATTACTCTGAGCAAAAATGGTGTTTTGCGGAATGTCTGATTCCTGTTCCAATCTTTCTAAAACAGGTATTGCATCCCTATAATTTCTTTCACTTAAATAAACCTGTCCTAAACGGGCAAGTGCTTGTTCTGTAAACTCGCTACGTTCTCTTGCCAACACATATTTATAATGCGGAATTGTTTTTGCAAATTCATCCTGAGCAAAATATAATTGGCCCAGATAAAAATGAGCTTCCATTGCACGTTGTCCATTAGGATATTCCTTAAGATAATCCTCAAATTGACGCATCGCCTGGCTACCATTATTTCCAACAAATTGTTTTTCTGCGGAAACAAATGCCGCTTCATCCAATTCTGAATCCTCTACAGAGATATAGTCTAATCCACCGGCCCATCTTCCATATTCATCAACGCGACCCATATCTATATAAATAAGCTTAGCAGATGCAACTGCCTGAACGCCTTCTGGTGTTCCCGGAAAATCCTGAGCAACACGCTTAAATATATTTAAGGCGTCCTGGCTTCTTTGTGTATTATCATATATAAGGGCTTTTTTAAGTAGAGCTTTAGATACAAATTTACTGTTAGGCACTTCCCTTATCAACCTGTCGTAAGCGGCTATTGCATCGTCATTTCGTTGTTCTGCTACAAGTGTGTTACCCCATTCATAAAGGGCATCATCACGATAGCTGGACCTTGGAAACTGATTTGCAAAATTGCTCAAAGCTTCGAGCTTTTGGCTATTTCTATTTACAAAACCATAGCTTATCGCTTTCTGAAAAGTAGCATAATCACTATCTCCTCCACCCAAATCAATTGCCGCATTGTACGCTTCCATTGCGGGCCAATATTGACTGTTTATAAAATGACTGTCACCTAAACGCATAAAGGCATCTTCCTTTCTTACCGGGTCAACATTATTGGATTTTGTATAGCGACCAAAGTAATTTGATGCCTGATCGTAATTTTTCTTTTTAAAATAAGCGTAGCCCAAATTGTAATTAAGATCTGAATATTCGGGAAGACTTGTAGCCGCAGTACTTTGCTCAAACTGCTTAAAGGTTAAAATCGCATCGTCTATACGGTTTAATGTATATTCACTTTCCGCTTTCCAATATAGCGCCCGTGCGGTGAATTCTGGAGTTCGTGGTTCTTTTAAAGATTTCTCAAAATTCTCAATTGCCTCACTATATTCAGCAGTATTATATTGTTCAATTCCACGATAAAAAGCCACCTTTTGATAAGCAACTTTGTCATTGAAGTTCCTATTGTTTTCCAGCAAATTCATTGCCTGTGCATAATTCTTAGAAGTAATATATGAGTCTATTAATAAAGTCTCCAGTTCTTGCTTTGCAGGTGTATCTTGATATTCCTCTAAATAATTACTGATAACTTGGGGAGCGGGCTCGTAGGCATTACCTATTTCATAGCTTAATTTGGCATAATTTAATCCGCTATCCTCTTTTATTTTTGGTTCAAACTCCATTTGATACGCATTACGAAAGGCATGGAGCGCTTCCTGCTTGCGGTCTGTCTTTAAATAAGCGTCTGCTAGATGGTAATAAGCATTCTGTGCAACACTGTTACGACCATCTACAATCTTATTAAATTCGTTGATGGCATTCTCAAAATCGCCTTGTTTATAATAAGCATAGCCCAATTGGTAATAATCTGTATTATTCCATTTACCCCGTTTACCTTTATATTCTTTCAAAAAAGGTATCGCTTCAGCATATTGTTTTAAATTGAAATAACTCTCTCCTATAATCTTATTGAGTTCTGAAACTTCAACTCGTGTTGCATTTGGCAACTGCTCTTTACCTAAAGCGATTGCTTCTTCAAACTTGCCTAATTTAAAATTAAGATCTGCCTTAAAATAAGCCAGTTCTTTCTGTTTCCGCCTTGTGCTTCAACTTCATCAAAAAGCTCTGTGGCCTCAGCATAGTCATCACTTTCATAAGCAATAAACCCTTCATAATATTTTGCTTGAGATCCATATTCTTTTGAATCCCTTACTCGGTTAAAATATCTTTTTGCTTCTTCTGGACTATTGGTTTTAAGATGAGCATAACCCATATTAAAATTGTACCGCTCCATAGCCTTTTGCCCTAGATTTCCGGTTTCCACACGCTCGTACCATTTCTTAGCATAGGCATATTTACCATTTTCAAAATAGTAGTCAGCAACGTCAAGAAAAGCTGAATTACGCTTAGTACTCGTAGGATATTCCTCTACAAAATCCTGCATGCTTTGATCTGCACCTAACTGATTAAGTCTTACAGCTGCATTTGCAATATAGTAAGCACAATCCCCTTTTACGGTAGGATCATTTGTCTCGCTTTTAACCTCGTCAAAAAGTGTTTGTGCGGCAAGATATTGCTTGCTGTTGTACAAGGCTAAAGCTTTATTGTACTGGAGCAGTTCATTTGTATATGCCGCCGATTGTTGTGCGGTCAAAACCGGTGCTGAAAGAAGCACGGCAATAAATAAAATCAAAAATCGCTTAATCATAAATTGGATTATTTTGTTAGCAAAAGAGGCCTTTGCCGAAAGGCCAAATATAGTGGCTTCTATTTTCTAATAACGCTGCAAAACTGTGATAATTATGTTAAGGTGAATCTTGAGCAGAAAACAGCAGTTCTATTAGGTCTAACTGATTGATTTTAAAATCCAATCAAAAATTAATGCTGTTAATTCGGTTCACAAAAACAACTTTAACCTTCTATAATCTATCTATCATTATGAATTAGATATTGTACTTTTATAGTCTGATTGAGTTAATAAAATCAATTTTTATCTATGTCAAACCCGGTACTTGAGCTTAAACAAGCTTCTATTTTTCAAAGGGAAAACCTTATTCTTTCTGATGTTACTGTTACTATTAAAAAAGGTGAATTTGTTTATCTCATAGGAAAAACGGGATCGGGTAAAAGTAGTTTTATGAAAACCCTATATGGAGATTTACCTTTACAGGAAGGGGAAGGTCATATTGTGGACTTTGATTTAAAAACGCTTAAGGAGAAGCAGATTCCTTTTTTGCGTCGTAAGCTGGGAGTTGTTTTTCAGGATTTTAAATTGCTCAATGACCGCACAGTAAAAGATAACTTTCGCTTTGTCTTGAAAGCTACGGGTTGGAAGGATAAATCTGAAATGGATAACAAGATTGATGAAGTTCTGGATAAAGTGGGGATGAAAACCAAAGGGTTTAAATATCCCTACCAACTTTCTGGAGGTGAGCAGCAACGCGTTGCAATTGCAAGGGCATTATTAAATGATCCTGAACTTATTCTTGCAGATGAACCTACCGGTAATCTGGACCCGCAAACTTCGGTAGAAGTGATGGGCGTTCTACAAGAAATTAATAAAAATGGGAATACCATTCTTATGGCGACTCACGATTATGCTCTTATACTTAAATATCCCTCTAAAACGCTAAAATGCGATGGTAACAAAGTATTTGAAGTGGTGCAAAAGACGATTTAAGCAGTCTTAAATTTCCAACTTAAGAATATCTATTATTTTTTGAGCGTTTTTTTTAGTGCTATAAACTGAATCAAGAGCATTTTCTCGTTCTTTTGATTGTACAAATGGGCTGTTTCTTAAATCTTCCACCGCTTTCATTAATTCTTCTTCGGTTTTAATTAAGGAACATTGCTTCAGGATTTGTGGATCATCAATTACATTTTCATTTACGACACAGTGCCTGCCCTCATAAAGTGAATGAATTACTTTTAGTTTTGTACCAGACCTTTGATAGGAGTAGCAAATATTGATATGAGCCCCAGCAAATAGTTTTTTTAAATCTTTTTTAGTTGAAATTCTTTTACAGGAAATATTGGAATACGGTTCAACAGCAGTTTTTAAAGCATCCAAGTTTTTACTACCTGCAATAATCAATGGGTAATCCAAATCTTTAAAAACATTGATAAGAAAATAAGCCACTTTTAAATTATCAGAAATTGAAAGGTCGCCGTGATAGAAAGCATATTCCCCAAATGGGGACAAATCTGCTACTTCAGAATGTCCCTGAAAAGCTGGCAAGTAAACCGAGTCTACACCTTCCTGTTTATTGAAGTATTCTTGTTCAAAATGCGAAATAGAAAGTACCGTATCCACTTTTTTTAATAGGCTTTCATACCGCTTAAATTTTCTGGCTTCAATTTTTAGAAGTTGTTTTTTAAGAATTCCATTTTCAGAATTTGCTAAACCATTATAGTAGTCATGTTCAATATTATGGGCACGGAGAATTAATTTTCTATCAGCTAAATTAATATAGTTAAGCACAGAAGTTGTATGCAATCCTTCGAATAAAACTGGTGCTTTAACCTTTTGCAAATTGGCTTCCAGCAATTTGCTTTCCCTAAACTTTACAGCCAGTGGCTTTAAGCTGAAAAAATATAAAAGATTTTTGATTTTGGTATATGTATAAAGTTCAGCACAGTATTGCACCAAGACGCTATAATCCATTCGATCACTAACAAAACAGTGTAAATGAATCTGTACCCCTAATTTATGCAGCGCTTTTATTTTATAAAAAACATCTATTACTCCACCATAATTGGGAGGGTAAGGATTTTCAAAAGATACTATATGCAGTATGTTTTTAGGCATAACTACAAATTAACAACATTCACTACCGATTGTGATAGATTCGTTTATTTTTGTTAAAAACATCCATCCTTGCCAAAGTTTACTGTTGTCATACCGCTTTATA
>CAXBEL010000231.1:0-7059 GCA_963974735.1 uncultured Flavobacteriaceae bacterium
ATACAACGGGCCACGAATCTCGACTTTGTCAAGAAAACAGGAGACTCCATGAATATTGAAGTCAACAGACCTATTCTAGAGAGTATATTTTTTAAAAATGCTACACTTCACGATGGCGCTGTAATCATTGAAGAAAATAAAATTACGGCTACTAGAGCTATACTTCCTGTATCAAATGAGCGCAATATCCCTTTACGTTTTGGTTTACGCCATAGAGCCGCTGTGGGCATTACAGAGAAGACAGACGCGGTAGCTCTAGTGGTGAGCGAAGAAACCGGGCAGATAAGTTATTTAAAAGATGGGGAGTTTGTGCTTTTTAAAAATAGCGGTGAGCTTATAGAGATTTTACAGAAGGATCTTAGTTAAAAATAGGATGAAAGCGGAAAAAACTGAGAGTAAGCTTGTTTTGGTAAACTATTGCCGAAACTGTAATAAAAATCTACCTGTTGATGCTTTTTTTTGCAATCATTGTGGGGCAAAAAAAATAGAAAACCGCATAACATTTAGAAACCTTGCCGAAGATTTTAACGAGCGCTTTCTCAATCTCGATGCTGGATTTCCCAAAACATTTATCGCTTTATTTACAAAGCCAGAAGATGTTATAGGCGGTTATATGAATGGTTTGAGAAAGAGATACCTTTCTGCTTTTAGCTATTTTGCCATCTCCATCACATTTGCAGGAATTTACATTTTTTTGTTTCGGGAATATTTTATGGATTCTGTTTTTAATGATATGAGTCTGGCACAAACCCCTCAAGATGCTGCTGCCACAGAGTTTACTAAAAACATGGTAAATAAGGTTAATGAATATCAAACTTTATATAATCTGGCAAGTATCCCTTTAATTGCTCTAATTTCCCGCTTGGTTTTCTGGAATTATAAAAAATATAATTATTTAGAACACCTTGTCATCTATCTCTATGCTTTTAGTCATGCAAACCTAATTATTTATGCAATCTCCCTTGCTACTATCTGGTCAAATACACTTTATATAATCACGAGTTTCGCGTCATTTTTTTTATACTTTATTTATATAGCTTATGTACTGAAACGTCTTTACCGTTTAAGATTTGATCAAATTCTTTTAAAAAGTATGTTATTCTTAGTAATAGGTGGAGTGCTGTTCACGATCCTTTCTATAGCACTCATTATTATTTTTTATAAAATGGGCGCTTTGGACAATTTTATTGAAAATATTGAAGCTGCGAAACAAACCTGATAAATATTACGAGGCTATTTCTTCATGACTTGCAAACTGCACTTCATAGAGATTGCGATAATAACCATCTTCTTTTTTAAGCAACTCTTTATGAGTCCCTATTTCTACAATTTGGCCTTTCTCCATTACTATAATCTTATCCGCCTTTTTAATAGTTGCCAGACGGTGAGCAATAACAATTGAAGTACGCCCTTTAGTAATTTTATTAATTGCCTTCTGTATTAAATGCTCGCTATTGGAATCTACAGACGAAGTAGCCTCATCTAAGACCAATATACTTGGGTTGCTCACATAGGCCCTTAAAAATGCTATAAGTTGTCGCTGCCCGCTGGAAAGCATAGCGCCTCTTTCTTTTACATTATAGTGATAGCCGTTAGGTAAAGTAGAGATAAATTTATCTACACCTATTGCTTTAGCTGCTTGCTGAACATCCTCTTCTGAGATCTCCGGATGATTTAATGTAATATTATTTAAAATAGAATCGGCAAAAAGAAACACATCCTGAAGTACCACCGCAATTTGACTTCGTAATGCTGAAATCTTGACATCTTTTATATCAATGCCATCAATACAGATTTTACCACTATCAATCTCATAAAATCGACTTAATAGATTGATAATAGTTGATTTACCAGCTCCTGTAGAGCCCACAATAGCAACAGTTTCACCAGCATGAACTTCAAGATTTATTCCGTGAAGTATTTCCTCTCCTTTTATATAACTAAAGTGTACATCTTCAAATTTAATATCCCCTTGTATGGATTTTAACTCTAACTCGCCGTTATCTTCAATACGGGAATCTGTATCCAAAATTCCAAATACTCGATTAGCAGCTACCATACCCATTTGAAGCGTATTAAACTTATCTGCTATCTGCCTAAGCGGAGTAAAGAGCATTTGAGCAAATTGTATAAATGCCGTAATTAAACCTATGGTTACCACATCATTCTCTACTGCTTGTAATCCACCATACCATACTAATAATCCTATTGTAATGGAAGTTGACATTTCTGCTACAGGAAAGAAAATCGAGTTATACCAGACCGTTTTATTCCAGGCCTTCATGTGCTTCTTATTAATCTCATCAAATTTTTCCTGTTCTACTTTTTCCCTAGAAAAAATCTGAACGATTTTCATACCTGTAACACGTTCCTGAACAAAGGAGTTAAGATTTGCAACTTGAGTACGTACCTCTTCAAAGGCAGATTTCATCGCTCTCTGAAAAATTCGCGTAGCATAAATAATAAAAGGCAAGATGGCAAATACAATTAAAGAGAGCTGCCAGCTTTTATAAAGCATTACCCCAATAATAACACTCATTTTTAGCATGTCACTTATAATCATGAAAAGGCCCTGACTAAAAATACTTTCTATAGTTTCTATATCATTTACCGCACGTGTTACTAGACGCCCTACGGCAGACTTATCATAATACTGCATCTTGAATTTGAGCATATGCCCAAAAAGTTTGACACGTATATCTTTTACAACCTGCTGTCCCAACCAACTTGCGAAATAAATAAAGAAAAGCTGAAATACTACTTCCCCCAGAAGTACGAGGAGCATAATTTCCAAATAATAAATAAGATTGTCCATATTTTTAGGACCAATCCCTTTATCTATAGCCATCTCAAGATAAATAGGCCGAAGAACGGTAAAAATGGATATTAATATTGCCGCTAAAGCAACAAAATAAACCCACAGCCTATAAGGACGGGTATAGGTCATTAAGCGCCTAAATATTCCAAAATCAAAAGCGTTGCCTTTGCTATCTGCCATTTACTATAAATATTTCTTTAGGATAAGTCACAGAAATAAGATATAAGCCGTGAGCCGGAACTGAAAATCCCGCTTCTCCCCTATCCTTACTTTGGATGACTTTATCAATGTGTTCTGGATTATACTTCCCTTTTCCTATTTCCAACAATGTTCCTACCACTGCTCTAACCATATTTCTTAAGAAACGATCTGCTGTAATCCTAAAAACTAATTCTTGATTATGTTCTTTCCAAGCCGCTTCTGAAACATCACAAATATAAGTTTTCACGTCCGTATTAGATCTACTAAAACATTGGAAATCCTTGCGCCCTATTAGACGTTCTGCCGCTTTATTCATTGCATCAACATCTAATGGGTATTGCACTTGATATGCCTGATCTGAATTAAATGGATTTTTCTCTCTACTCAATCTATAGATGTAACTCCTGCTTGTTGCGTCAAAGCGGGCATGGGCATCCTCCTTTACAGGTAATATGTCTTTAACAGCTATCGACTGAGGTAAAAAACGATTCAATTTAAAGCTCAACTGTGCGCATTGTGTTGAATCCCATTTTTCTTCAAAATCAAAATGTGCATAAATCTGTATAGCATGGACTCCAGCATCTGTACGCCCAGCACCTACAATAGCAATATCTTTACGTAATAAAGTAGATAATGCTTTCTCAACAACCTCCTGAACAGAAATACTTTTAGGTTGCCGTTGCCAGCCGTGATAGGAACTCCCTTTATATGCTATTTCAATAAAATACCGCAAAGACTTCATTTGTAATTGAGCCTGCAAAGATACATCTTTGTTAAGGATGAAAAAGACGATAATAATAGAGTATTCTTAAGTCTATAGAGGAAAATAATTAGAACATGAAGAAGATTTTACTGCTTAGTGATACCCACGGTTATATAGATAATCATATTTTAAAAAGAGCCCAGGAAGCAGACGAAGTATGGCATGCGGGTGATATTGGCAATTTAGCGGTCACGGATGCCTTAAAAAATATAAATCCTTTAAAAGCTGTTTTTGGAAATATTGACGACCATGATATCAGAAAGGAATTCCCACTTAACAAGCGTTTTTTATGTGAAGAAGTCGATGTATGGATTACGCATATAGGTGGCTACCCGGGCAGATATTCACCTGCAATTCGTGAGGAAATAAAAAAAAATCCGCCTCGGTTATTTATTTGCGGGCATTCACACATTCTCAAAGTTATGCCAGACCGAAAGTTGAACTTGATCCATATGAATCCTGGAGCAGTAGGGAAGCATGGTTTTCACAAGGTTAGAACAATGCTAAGATTTACGATAGATGGAAGCAAGATTGAGAACCTTGAAGTAATTGAACTCAAGCGGTAGACCTTTAACGCAGAAGCCCCGTAGTTGGCATACTACAGGGCTTACGCACTAATAAACTAAGATTATAGGTCTATCGCAACCGATCTACAGATTTTACAAGATCCTCATCCCGCTTAATTGCTTTGTTGGCCAAAACAATAAAAACGATAGAAATGATGGGGATTAGCATCCCAATACCCTTCTCTGGAGCCGCCGCTCCTCCGGATAAGATTTGAGATTGGTAAACCAATACACCTATTAAAATAAAGTTCAATATTATATTAAGACGTCCCAGAACAAACTGCAACTTCCTGTTTTTATACAAAAATATAGTAATAAACGAAATTAAGGCACTTCCCAAAAACAAGGATAAAAAAATAAGATTATCCTGTGCTTCTACAACACCTGCCTCTTCATTAGCGTATAACGAAAATACAAATATTAATCCGGCAGAAGCAATAGCTGCCAATAATAAATATATACTCTGAATACGTTGAATCATATTTTTTACTCTAAAGGTGCAAAAATAATAACTTCTTTAAGACTGTAATAGAATAATTAAAAAATATTGTTGTATAATTGCAAGACAATAATGTAACCACCTCTATGTTGGTTACTTACTTGCCAAAAAATTTCTTAGAATCTTCTCTCAAGATTTTTTGTTCGCATTCAAAAAAAAACAATACGGAAATCTTATTTATTATTAATGTTTGACATTTCAGAATTAAAAGCTAAAAAGCTTCCTGAACTTCAGGAAATAGCAAAAGGCCTTACTATCCCAAAATATAGGACCCTCAAAAAGTTGGATCTTGTCTATAAAATATTAGATCAACAAGCTGCAAATCCTAAGGCTGTGGCAGAAGTAGTTGAAGACAAGTCAAAAAATGTGGAGCAGTCTTCACCTAAAAACGAACCCCGTAAGCGTACGGAGAAAAATAGTGCTCCTAATAAGGGAAAAAGCGAAAGCACTTCACGCACTACGGACGACAAAAAAACCGAAAGTAGGAAAGACACCAACAAACCTGTAAGAAAGCAGGACAATAGACCTTCCAACCCGCGAAGGGATTCTAACGATTCTACTTCTAAAGGTGAGAGTGATAACAAATCCACTAAAAGCAGACCACCACGTAAGGATAATTCTTCTAACAATTCTAACAGGAATTCAAGAAATACCAATTCTAACAATAGCCGCAATAACGGAAATAAAGACACACGTAACCGCTATAGAGAACCAGACTATGAGTTTGAAGGACTTATAGAAAGTGAAGGTGTACTCGATATTATGCAAGATGGTTATGGCTTTCTGCGTTCTTCTGACTACAATTATTTATCATCTCCAGATGATATTTATGTTTCTCAATCTCAAATACGCTTATTTGGATTGAAAACAGGAGATACAGTTTTAGGTGTTATTAGACCTCCAAAAGAAGGCGAGAAATATTTCCCTCTTATAAAGGTTAGCAAGATAAATGGTCTTAATCCAGATGTTGTTAGAGACCGAGTTTCTTTTGAACATTTAACCCCGCTTTTTCCAAAAGAAAAATTTAATATAGGAGATCGTCAAAGTACAATATCAACTCGCGTAATGGATCTTTTTGCCCCTATCGGTAAAGGACAACGTGGTATGATAGTATCACAACCTAAAACTGGTAAGACGATGTTACTTAAGGATGTTGCAAACGCAATCGCGGCAAATCACCCTGAAGTTTATCAAATGATTTTGCTTATTGATGAGCGCCCTGAAGAGGTGACAGATATGCAGCGTAATGTAAAAGGCGAAGTGGTTGCTTCTACTTTTGACAAAGAAGCACATGAACATGTTCGGGTAGCCAATATTGTTTTAGAAAAAGCGAAACGATTAGTTGAATGCGGACATGACGTGGTTATTCTCTTAGATTCAATAACACGTCTCGCAAGAGCATATAATACTGTACAGCCAGCTTCTGGTAAAATATTAAGTGGTGGTGTAGATGCAAATGCCCTGCACAAACCAAAACGTTTCTTTGGGGCGGCACGTAATATTGAAGGTGGCGGATCGCTTTCTATAATCGCTACCGCACTTACAGAAACAGGATCTAAAATGGATGAGGTTATCTTTGAAGAATTTAAAGGTACAGGTAATATGGAGCTACAATTGGATCGTAAGATTGCTAACAGACGTATTTTCCCTGCAATAGACCTGACTTCTTCAAGCACACGTCGCGATGATTTACTCTTAAGCGAAAATGCCATACAGAGAATGTGGGTAATGAGGAAGTATCTTGCAGATATGAATCCTATAGAAGCAATGGAATTTATTAGCCAGCGTATTAAACAAACTAAAAACAATGAAGAATTTCTAGTTTCTATGAACGGCTAGAAATAACATAATATATTTCAAACAGAAACAGCCCGTTATTTACGGGCTGTTTTTTTATACTTAAAACTATAAACTTATTTATTGATTCTATAATAAAAACCCTCAGCCACTATATAGAGTCACTGAAGGTTTTATCAATTAAACAAATAACCTATAACCAAAAAAACTCCCACTATAAAGGCAGGAGTTTAAAACTTTTATAAACAACTACCTTATAGAGCAGCTACATGCTTAGAAAGTTGTGATTTCAAATTAGCAGCTTTGTTGTTATGAATAATATTGTTTTTAGCCAATCTATCAATCATAGACACTACTGAAGGATATAAAGTTTCAGCCTCCTTTTTATCAGCTTCACGTAATTTTTTAATAGCAT
>CAXBEL010000232.1:0-7050 GCA_963974735.1 uncultured Flavobacteriaceae bacterium
CCGTTAAGGCAATTCGCAGGATGAATCCCGATACCACTCTAGAAACACTTATTCCTGATTTTCAAGGGAATGAGCGAAATATAGACAGAATCATAGAGGTAAATCCTGAAGTTGTTTCCCATAATATGGAAACCGTTAAAAGATTAACGCGAGAAGTGAGAATTCAGGCGAAATACGAACGAAGTCTAGGAGTACTAAAATACCTAAAAAACCAAGGAATAAACCGAACTAAATCTGGTATTATGCTTGGATTAGGAGAACTTGAAGATGAAGTACTACAGACAATGAGAGATCTTCGTGAAGCAAATGTTGACATTGTAACCATAGGTCAATACCTGCAACCTTCTAAAAAACATTTGCCCGTTAAACAATTTATCACTCCTGATCAATTTAAGAAATATGAAACTTTAGGATTGGAAATGGGTTTTCGCCACGTGGAGAGTGGAGCGCTGGTTCGATCTTCATACAAAGCTCAGAAGCACTTAAAATAGAGAGTTAGACATATTATTTTAACTATGGGTAAAATCAAAATCGGCATCAACGGTTTTGGAAGAATAGGTAGGCGTCTATTTAGAATGCTTCACAATCATCCAGAAATTGAAGTTGTTGCCATAAATGATATTGCAGACGCTTCTACTCTTGCACATCTTCTTAAATATGATAGCATTCACGGAATTTTTAATGCTTCAGTAACTGTTGAATCCTCTAATATAGGTTGCACTCTAGTTGTTGATGAGAAAAAAGTTTCTTTAACTGCTGAAAAAGAAATTGATAATATTCCATGGTATTCATACAATCTAGATGCTGTGGTAGAAGCTACAGGACTTTTTAAAAATAAACCTGTTTTAGAAAAACATATCAAAGCTGGTGCAAATAAGGTGATTTTAAGCGCCCCTCCTATAGATGATTCTATTAAAACAATCGTTCTGGGCGTAAATGAAAATATTCTTACTGCAGAAGACACCATAGTTTCTAATGCAAGCTGTACTACTAATAATGCAGCCCCAATGATAAAGGTTGTGAACGACCTATGTGGTATTAAACAGGCTTATATCACAACAGTTCACTCCTATACTACAGACCAAAGTTTACACGATCAACCGCACAGAGATCTTAGAAGGGCTCGTGCAGCAGGTCAATCTATAGTTCCCACCACGACTGGAGCAGCTAAAGCTTTAACTAAAATTTTTCCTAAGCTCTCTGATGTAATTGGAGGATGTGGGATACGCGTACCGGTAGCTAATGGCTCTTTAACTGATGTCACATTAAATGTGAAGCGGGAAACCACTATCGAGGAAATAAATTTGGCTTTTAAGAAAGCAGCAGATGGTCCGATGAAAAATATTATGCAGTACACAACCGTGCCGTTGGTATCGGTGGACATTGTGGGCAATAATCATAGCTGCATACTTGATTCTCAGATGACTTCAGTAATAGGGAATTTAGTAAAGTTAATAGGTTGGTATGATAATGAAAGTGGTTACTCTGCCCGATTGGTAGATTTAATTTATTATGTTTGCGTAAAACTTCCTTGATATTTTAAGGTTTTTTTAATAAAGTCGGTATATTTAGCCTCAAATCAACTTAGAAAACAATGTTTATCGGCAGAAGGCTACTTCTCGTGTTCCTTTTTTCTATTTCGCTCTGCATGGGTCAAAACCCTGATATGGGTCCTACACCCATAAATAATCAAATAGATTCACTTTTTGGAAATGCTGTAAGCGCCATCGAAAAGATGGACTACCAACTCTCACTGAAAAATCTTGAAGAAGCCCGTGAGCTTGCTAAAACAAATCAGAACGAAAACAGAGTTGGTTTAACCAGTAGTTATATCGCCAAAGTTTATTATCAATTGGGCGATTACGAAAAAGCAAGTGTTGAATGTGTTCAGGCTATGAATATGCAACGGTCTATAGATGACATTCAAGGTCTTGGAGATAGTTATCTTACCTATGCACAAATTCAACTTAAAGTAAAGGACTACGATAAGGTAAAGCAGTATCTGGACAGAGCAGAAGTTATATTTAAAGAACTGGATAGTGAATTACAGTTGGCTAAAACATATCTGCAACAAGGTAATCGTGAATTTGAAGTTCACAATCCGCAAATGGCAGCCAGCTACTACGATAAAGCTTTAAGTATTTTTAATAAAGAAAATATTGACTATTTAAAAGCTAAAACAGCGCTTCAAAAGGCTAAAGCACACGAAGACATGGAGCAGTATGATGTGGCCATGATTTCGGCAAATATGGCCGTAAATCTAAGCGCTACCAATCACTATCCTCAAATTGAAGTAGATGCGCTTTCTCTTTTAAGTACAATCGCCCAAAAAAGTGGGGATTATGAAGCTTCTTTAAATTTTTTACATACCTACAACGCCAAGCAAAAAGAATATTTTAGCGATACAAGTTCTAATCAAAATGCTATTTCAGTTAAAAATGCTATAGTTTCAGACATTAATCCTGAAAATTATTTAAGCTATAATCGCATTCAGGCAAGTAAATTAACCACAGTTTTAGTAATCATTTCTTTTACAATTCTATGTCTTCTTGCTCTCTCTCTATATAAGAACAACAACCTTAGGGCAAAAGCAAATGAATTATTGCATACCAAGAATGCTGAGCTAATTGTTGCGAAAGAAAATGCAGAAAAGGCATCTGTAGTAAAGGCACAGTTTCTTTCTACCATAACCCACGAACTGCGAACGCCAATGTACGCGGTAACGGGACTTACTCATTTATTACTGCATGAAAATCCAACTGCGGAACAGAAAAAGCATTTAGACTCACTTAAATTTTCTGGAGAATATCTTCTGTCCCTAATCAATAACATTCTAGATCTAAACAAACTCGAAGCGAATAAAGTTGAAGTAGAACAAACGACCTTTAATCTGCGTAAAAGAGTTGATGATGTTCTATTTGCCCTAGAACGTTCTGCTCAAGAAAAAGGAAATGTTCTTAATCTGGAGTTTGATGATGACATACCTAAGGAAATTGTTGGGGATCCATTAATGATTTCTCAGATCCTCATTAATCTAATTGGTAACGGAAACAAGTTTACGCGCGATGGTAGTGTGACCGTTAGGATTCAAAAAATAAGTCAAAACGATACTCAGGTCTATCTACATTTTGAAATTGAAGACACAGGTGAAGGAATAAGTAAGAAAAAACAAAAAAATATATTCCAAAACTTTACTCAAGGCTCGGTACAGATCAATAGAAAATTTGGAGGAACAGGTCTTGGTCTTTCAATTGTTAAAAACCTACTCACGCTTCAAAAAAGTAAAATACAGTTAGAAAGTACGCTTGGTAAAGGATCTAAATTTTTCTTTGACATAAAGTATAAATCCGTCAAAGCTTCAAATGATCAAGAGCTTTTAGAAAAAACATATGAGATTGACTATGTTGCTCTTGAAGGCCGCAAAATTCTTGTTGTAGAAGACAATAAGATCAACCAGATGATTACCCGCAAAATTCTTGAAAAGAATAAAATGGAATGCGATGTTGCCGATAACGGTGAGATTGCTGTTGAAAAAGTTCGGTTTGAGATGTTTGACCTCGTTCTTATGGACATACACATGCCAGGAATAAGCGGTATTGAAGCTACTCAAAAGATTAGAGAGTTTAACAAGGACGTACCTATACTTGCCTTAACTGCAGTTACAATAGATGAAAATATTGATGATTTTTATCTTGCAGGCTTTAATGATATCATTCCCAAACCTTACAAAGTGGAAGAATTTTTCTTCAAAATTCACAATTCTTTGAAGAGAAAGAATGTCATTATTTAAATAATTATACTTCTGACTTTAGGATTGCAAACTTTTTAAAAGCTTTTAACAAATTCTTGTATGGCATGGTCAAAAGCCTGACCCTTTTCAACAAATGAAAACTGAATGGGTAAATAGAATATTTCAGCTTTGGTTATTTGCTTTTGCAACCTCACATAATCCTTTTCAGTAGTTAAAATAGAAGAGCACTCATTAAGCTTATTAATTTCATCAGGAGTAAAATTGTGGTGATCCTTGTATTGAAGATGACTATAATCTAACCCCTTCTCCTTTAAATAATCTAAAAATGGTTGTGGATTGGCAATACCAGTTACCACAGTAAGGTCTTTATTTTTCAGCTCTTCTAGTAAAAGATTTTCAGATCCAAGGACATTTTCACTATAATCAATAAAAGAGAAGAATACCGGCGCCGAGGTATATTTTTTAATTTTTTCTCTTATTTTGAATTGCTCCGTTTCGGTAATAAATTTTGAACATTTTGTTACAACTACACAATCTGCTCTGTTTGCACCAGTTCTGGATTCTCTCAAATTCCCAGCCGGAAGCAAATAATCGTTATAAAATATATTCTTATAAGAAGTCAAAAGAACCATAAAACTTGGCTTGACCTTACGATGTTGAAAAACATCATCAAGAATAATGATTTGAGGTTTTGGTTCACTATTACCAAGTAATTTAATTCCTTGACGCCGATTTTCGTCTACGGCAACTTTCACTTTAGGAAATTTACGGGCAAACTGTAAAGGTTCATCTCCTACCTGACCTGCAGAATCATTGGCATCAACCTCTAAAAAGCCACTGGTCTTACGACCATACCCGCGACTCAAAGTTGCCAGAGCATAATTATTATTCAACAATCTGATAATGTATTCGGTCATAGGGGATTTTCCGGTCCCTCCCATACTCAAATTACCAATACCTATCACCGGAAAATCGTATGTTGTAGATTTAAACCAGCCTTTACTATAAAAATAATTCCGCAGCTGCGTGATACAATAGTACAGCAGCGCTAATGGAAAAAGTATTTTCCGAAGGTTATCCATGCGGACGAAGGTATAATTTTTATCTTTACTTCATAACATCACGCAATGACCGTAAACGATATCACCACTGCTATTGAGCAGCTCGCTCCTCTACCTTACGCAGAAGATTTTGACAATGTAGGATTACTCGTTGGAGATAAAAATCAAGAAATTAAAGGTGTTCTTGTCACTCTGGACACTTTAGAAAATACATTAGAAGAGGCAATTTCAAAAGAGTGTAATCTTATTGTGAGCTTTCATCCAATCATATTTTCTGGTCTTAAAAAGCTGACAGGAAAGAATTATGTAGAGCGCGTTGTAATGAAAGCTATTAAAAATGATATTGTCATTTACGCGATACATACCGCTCTTGACAATGTTCAAAATGGGGTTAGCAAAGGGATGTGCGATGCTCTGGACTTAACACACCGCAAAACGCTAATACCCAAAAGCAATATAAAAAAACTAACCACTTACGTCCCTAAAAATGAAGTTATATCAATAAGGGAAACTTTATTTAAGGCTGGCGCAGGCAACATAGGAAATTACGACCAGTGTAGTTTTGCAACTAAAGGGAAAGGTACATTTAGAGGAAATGAAGAAAGCAACCCAACCCTAGGTGAAAAAGGCGAATTGCAACTGGAGAAAGAGGTCCAGTTAAATGTGACCTTCGAATCCCACAGAGAATCAAAAATTCTAAAGACACTTTTTAAAGCACACTCCTATGAAGAAGTCGCTTATGAAATAACATCGCTCGATAATAAAAATCAGAATGTTGGGATGGGAATGATTGGTGAACTTCCTGGACCAATGGACGAAATGGTTTTTTTACGAATGGTACAAAAGGCTTTTCACGCAAATGGCGTAAGATATTCAGAACTTTTAGATAAACCTGTTCACAAAGTTGCCGTACTGGGCGGAAGCGGAAGTTTTGCAATAGAAGCTGCAAAGCGTGCTGGTGCAGATGCCTTTATAACAGCAGATCTTAAATATCATCAATTTTATCAGGCGGAAAACAAAGTATTATTAGTTGACATAGGTCATTATGAAAGCGAGCAATTCACAAAAAATATTCTAACTGATTTTCTTAGGAAAAAATTTAGTAATTTTGCAGTCGTTTTATCAGACGAAGACACGAATCCTATTAAGTACTTATAAGTATGGCAAAAAATACAGAAGCGACAGTAGAAGATAAACTTAGAGCTCTCTATGATCTACAATTGATACACTCTCGTGTAGATACGATTAGAAATGTGCGTGGAGAACTTCCTCTGGAAGTTGAAGATCTTGAAGATGAAGTAACAGGTTTAAGCACTCGTCTTGAGAAATTAGACGCTGACCTTGTTGTTATTGATGACCAGATCAAAGCAAAAAAAATACAGATTGAAGATTCTAAAGCAGCTATTAAAAAATATACCGAGCAGCAAAAAAACGTACGCAACAACCGTGAGTACAATTCGCTGAGCAAGGAAATTGAATTTCAGGAATTGGAAATTCAGTTAGCTGATAAAAATATTAAAGAATACAGAGCTCAGATTGAACAGAAGAAAGAAGTTATCGAACAGAGCAAAACAAGATTACAAGAACGTGAGTCTCACTTAAAGCACAAGAAAGGTGAACTTGATGAGATTCTTGCAGAAACTGAAAAAGAAGAACAAGCTCTATTGAAAAAGAGTGAGGATTTTGAAGAGTTGATAGAAGAGCGTCTTGTGAAAGCATATAAACGTATTCGTACTAATGTGCGTAACGGTTTAGCCGTGGTACCTATAGAGCGTGGAGCGTCAGGTGGTTCATTTTTCACAATTCCTCCACAGGTTCAAATGGAAATTGCTGGTCGTAAAAAAATCATTACAGATGAGCATAGTGGTAGAATCTTAGTAGATGAAGATCTAGCTAAAGAAGAAGTAAGTAAAATGGAAGCTATTTTTGCTAAATTATAGATTCAATCATTTTTGAAAAATATTAAAGCCCCTTTCGAGGGGCTTTTTTTATGTTCAAAATCAGTAGATTAGTTTAACAAGGCTTTAGCAGGAGTGCTGCGTACAATCTATTAATTTTGTTGAAATTAATTTAAATTACATTATGCGAATTTCTTTTGCACTGCTTACCCTGCTTTTCTTGACTACTTCCTGTCAAAATAAGACCCGTAACAAGGTTGATGAACAAATGGCTTTAAAAGATCCAGTTCAAACCCAACTTGTTAACGGCTATGATCGTGCTTATTTTGCCAGTGGATGT
>CAXBEL010000233.1:0-6968 GCA_963974735.1 uncultured Flavobacteriaceae bacterium
GGGTTACGTCGTGCCTCCTTACCCTGGGCTAGAATATTGCCGCCCTTTCAGGGCTGGATTCCAAGGTTGAAAGCAGGCGATACAGATAGATCATGCTGATGGGACTTCCAAAATGCAATTGGTGTGAATGAAAATTGCTGGCACAACCATGTACTATATTGTAAGTACTGATGGTATCAGTTACAGAAGGCCTTGAGAATATGCGTTTTTTGGTGTGAAGTCCTAGCCGTTAAGAAAATTGGCTAGCCCCTGAGTGGGCGACAGGATTTTAGAACCGTATCTTGACACAGAATTTACCAAGGAAAATCAGGAACGCGTTACGGAAAGACTAAGCGAAAATGGCATAGAACCTTCCGAAGTTGATAAAATCCGAGGTGAAGTTGGAATGCAGATGTATAAATACAATTTCGATACAATGCTATGGGACTGGTGTAGTTTGGGGTTGGCTGATGTTTTATCAGCAATGAGAGCTAGATACAATACCGATGAATTTAGGGACTTTTATAAAAGAGCATTAGAAATTGAGAAACGGGCAAAACACTAATTTTGAATGAAGTACTACTCACGAAATCCATGGCGAATATTTTCTATTGCAATCCAATGTCAGACAAAGATTTAACCCCTTGAAGTCAAGGTTGAATATAGAGTATAAGCTACTGACATTGTTCTTTTAAGCACCAAAAAATGTTAGTATCCCATTGGAAAGAGTATTTTTGGATGATATAATAATTTCATCCATTTTGAGTGCACAAATCGAAAATGATAAACATTTTTAAACAAAGAAACAAATCTTCCGAGGTAACAATTACGATTGAAAATGACCAACTTTTTATCAACGAGAAAGTTGTTGAATTGCCTATAAATGCCAACAAACTCGAAGAATACCTTGGAAAGCCATCAGAAACTGCAGGAAATGAAATTTACTGGAAAGATTTAGGCATAAGCACAAATCCACACGGAAATGGTCGGACAAACCACCTGTCACTACATACAGACTATAATCCGATGGAATCTAAATCCAAATCTGAGCAAAAGCCATTTTTTACAGGCAAAATAATTGTAGATGGTGTTGAAATCAATAAAAAATATTTTGATAACATCACAATGCGGAAATATGAGATTAAGCACTTTACATACACTGGCAAAACAAGTCCTTGTCTAATTAGTATTTCATATAATCAGGTTTTTGATAAAGGGTATGTTGAACCTACACTGACAAAAGATAAATACACCATTAAGAAATTAAACGAAGAACATATTGAATTTAATGATTTTGGGTTTAAGCTAGCCATTATTCAAGAATTGATGTACAATAAGGAGCTCTTGAAACCTAAATTTGATGTGTATGAATTTGTAGAATGGTACGATAAAAGACAAATTAACATAGAAGAAGAAGGTTATACACCTATTCCTGAAGTAACTCAATACTTTAAAGATTTACCCATTCCAAAACGATTGGCTCCTGTAATAACAGAAATTTATCAAGATGGGGGCAATGATGTTTATTTGCAGTTATTGAGATTTGGAGAAGGTTGGGAAAATTACTGGGATATAGAAATTGCTCAAGATGCAAAACAGTTTCCTGGCTTGAAAAAAGCTGTATTATGTTATGCAAAAGATAATGTGATTGATGAGTTGAACAATATGGGGATTCAAGCTGAATGGATATAGAAAAACTGGGTACAGTGGAATTGCTAACGTCTGCACTAAACCTAAAATTGACACATAGCAAGCCGTAACTGACAGTTGTACTGAGCCGTAGTACTAGTCAAAATGTAAAGTATTAAAATGGACGAAATAAAAATATTGTTTTTTGCCTTGGGATCCTTCTTTGGAATAGATGATGCACGAATTACGGCCGATAAAACTACCGTAATCATTTACCCTATGTATAGGGAAATTACGATCACTCAGGAAGATTTATTTGCATCTATACAGTCAGAAAGTGACGAGAAACTTGTTTTGGAACAGTGGGTTAAAATTTATAACTGGAAAGAAAAGAATATGGCTTGGGCGGAAGAATTGGATAATTTTATCTTCAAGGATTGTACGCTTACCCCTGTGAAAATGACAACTCAAAGCCACTTGGTTTTAATAAGACCGCATATCACACTTAAATATTCCCAGGAAAAAGATTTAGCTTCTATGGGTATCTGGTTCAATGCGGATGAGAATAGCTTTTACTTAAACAATATACCTGAATTTAATATTCAAAGCGACAATGGGAAATTAGAAGGTAATTACTGGGTTTTTAGTGCTGACGATAGAATCAGCTTTACTATAGAACCATATTTAAAAAAGACTGGCAAATTTGATAACTCAAGAATTCCTTTAAAAAAACTAGTAAGGAAATAAAAAGAGTGAAAAAAAGCAATGAGCAATATAAACAAGTACATTCCAATAATTTCAATAATTTTGATATCGCTTTTCTTTTCGTGTTCTGAAAGCAATTACATTCCCATCTCGGAAGTTCCTGAAATAGAATTCAGCACGGTTGGTGATATTACCCTAACTGATCATTCTTTTGTCAATACCACGAATAGTCAGAACGTTTCTATAGTAAACAGTTTAGATGAAACGGGATTTCACTTTTATAATAGCCTCAAATTCAAAACTGAAGCTATTGGAATATTGGTCGGTGGGACGGGTTTAAGAGCCCGAATCACACAAGATGGAGGAAGTAGTTGGACCGAATTCCGTTTTTCGAAGTTTGCAAATGCATTTCATTCGGTCTCGTTTTCCGACAACGCTATTTTTATCGTTGGTGAGAGTAAGTATATTTTTAGAAGTATGGATTTTGGTGCAAACTGGAGCGTATTTAATGCTGAATCTCTTTTTGGGAAGGAGAGTTCGAGTTCTCTGGTTCAGCATAAGTTCTATAAAATCCACTTCATTAGCGAAACGGTTGGCTTTATAGCTGGAGAACGTGATAATGCTCCTCTGCTAATGAAAACAAGTGATGGGGGAGAGCAGTGGAGAATTGTGAACGGTGATGAATCACTAAAAAGTAGCGGCGCCATAACTGATTTTTTCATGCATTCGGATGAAGAGCTCACTATCGTTACATCGATTGGAAAATGTTACAAAACTGATGATGGGGGAACTCATTGGGAGTTGGTTTACGAGACAGATCCTTTAAATTCCATTGCTTTTAAAGATAAAAATACTGGTTTTATAGGCGGAATAAACGGCACCCTTCATTATACCAGTAACGGAGGAAAAGATTGGAGCACGATTGATGTGCCTGAGAACCCCAATATTGCCGATATTGTCTTCCTTGAAAATGAGGCACTTATAACCACTTCCATTTCTTATTCTGACAAGAGAAATACGTTTGTTTATAAAATAGATGAGAACGGAAAGAATATTCAACCTTTTTTAACCAAAAGTGATGACAACGTTCTTTTTATGGGAGATTCTTATGCGATCGACGTCTTAAATAATAACGTTTATATCCTGGACAGAAATAATCTGTATAAAACAACAAGAAATTGAATGTAAGCGGACGGATTAACATAAAATCAACCTGTTTGAATCCAGGGTTTCCAGAGAAGAGCATTTCCGGATTATAACCATCAATTATAACACAGAGTAAATGAAAATATATATTCCAAAAATACAGCTTAAACAACTTCAAGAAAGTGAACTTGATAAATATTACAGCTCAAGTAGTGAGGAATATGGCGAAGACCTAGTCCGCAGAGTGGCTGCTAAGTTAAGTTTAACGCCATCATGGGAAAAGTACAAGTATTTAAGCGACGGCGGACTTTTCCATTCACACCGTGTTACTGCGGCACTGGTCTGTACTTTTTTGAAGACAAATACACAATTGGTGAAGTCAATGACGGCATGGGGCCATATCCAATTATTGCAACTTTTGAGAACGAGGATGAATTTGTCACGTGGCTTGCCAATCAAAATGACCAAAGTATGTCCCTTATGGCTGCTGTAACTAATAACTATACTTCATTCAAGTTCAACAATCAAACCATTACCAAAATACGGTTGGAATATTTTTTGGAGCAATAACCCTTCCATAGTAAACCCCTAAACATTGAGCATTATTAAAGATGACAACCTCAAAACTTATAGAAAAATTGCAGGAAATAGAAACGAGCAAAAGTTATTTGTTTACCAAAGGGTTTTCAAAATTGGATATCTCTACCCCAATCGAGATGGAAAATATACTGTTTAGAAAAATGTCAAGGTATATAGGCTATTGTCCTTCAGAAGAATTGCCATTTGAAATTTATGATAAAGCTGACTCTTTCGATTGTTATGCCTATAAGGAGAGTTACACCTTATTAGGTATAATACTTTGTGAACTGCTCTTCGGTAATCAATCCTTTATAGAAATAACAGTGCCAAATAGACAATCTGAAATTAAGCAATTGTTTGTATATGTAAGTAGGGGGAATAATCCGGCACTTTATCCCTTTTTAAAAGTAAAACAACACGAAACCTACCACTCTTTTGAATATTTTTCACAAAATATTGGCAAGTATCCGTTTATAGATTTATACGGGAATGAAAATGTTCCAACATTTCGTTTTAGTAGTAAAAATCACCAAGATAAACAGGGTAAAAACCAAATAGAAAAAGCAGATCAACTCATACTTTCTACTTCAATTACCGGGCTTATCAGAATGGCTGAACTATTTTTTAATATAGGCAAGAAGGATAACAAGCAAAATGAAATTTGTTTGGAGAATCCGCTTTACGGGGTTGGTGGTGTAAGTGAGACAAGTGTTGAAGCAAGATTCTGGTTGCCAGATAGTTTTGGGTTTTATACGGATAAAATTGATGATTTGAGATTTTAAGAATGGAAAATAATGAGTGATAATTGTTTACATATAGTTCCTATACACAAAGAAGAATACCCTAATACGGAACTAAAGTCAAAAGAAATTTTAAATTGGTTTCAAGGTAAGGGGCTAGTTGAAAGCGAATTATCTGATTGCATTTTATCAATGGATAAAAAAGGCTATCGATTTAAACCGAATATTGTCTCAATTTTTAACGATGGAGAATTATGGGCTTATAGTGATAGCTTAATAACGCACGGGTTAGAATTGGTTTCTGGAAAGCGAACAGTTTTCCACCCAATGGAAGGAATGTATTTAGAAATTACTTGCCCTGATTGCAACTCAATAATTGATGAAAACATCGGTTTTGATTGGGTTGCAAATTGGTCTGAAAACTCAGGAACAAATTATCCTAATTGTCCAAATTGTGGAAATGGAAGACATTTGACTGAATATACTATTGAGCCTGAATGGGCTTTTAGCAATATTGGTATTTCATTGTGGAATACTCATTGGGATTTAAAATCTGAATTTATAACAGAAATGAAGAAACTATTTGGAACAGAAGTAATTGTTGTTCCAGTGAGGATATGATTAAAAAAATGACATTAATAAAAACAAAATGTATAAAATATTAAAAATAAGTACCCTTGTTATAGTAATTATACTCCTTGTTTCCGGGCTGGTTGTACTTTCACTACAGTCTTTGGTTTCATTGATTGCTTACTCTACTGGTGCTTTATTTTTATATTATATAGTTCTCCTATTTGCAATTAATTTATTAGAAAAAAACAATGCTCTAAAGTCATAGTATTCATAATTATTTGGATGTTGTTTTTAACACCTATATTTTGGCTTTTAATGGCTCCCGAACAATTATTTAATTTACTTACACCATATCTAAATATAGATATGAAATAAGACCAAATGGTTATCCTTAAATTGAAAATGAAGAAACAAGTTAACTTAAGATCAACCTGTTTGGATCCAATGTGTTCGGAATGCAAGAATTCAGCTGCAAAAATTGAAATTGTAGAGCCAAATGCATACCCTAAAGAAGCCATAGAATGGAGTGCTGAGGACTACGCACAGTATGAAAAGTTTAGAGACTTCGAATCTAATTATTTGATATATTCTGGGCCTGGTGGAAGTAATGGATATATTGGAGATCCAATTGATTTGAAACGAAAGTCAGATTTAATTGATGCATTTACCGAACCATATGGTCCTAATAAAATTAGGGAGCAATTTTACGATATGGCAGGTTATTGCGTAGACTGTGGCAATTTTTATTGTAGTAAGCACTGGCGTTCCAGTTCTATTGATGGCTACGGAAAATGTCCTAAAGGTCAAGGCAAATCTTTAGATCCTCATTGGACTCCTGATATTGAATAAAACAATGCATTCTTTTTCACACTTGATAGAAGTAATAGGGTAGCGGGAGGGCTGTAACGTTAGTATTTTAGGACATGCCAGTTTGACAACTTCTTCCAAGAGTAAAGTAGCTTCCCGGATAGTTTCTACCTAATAGCATTCAAGGTATTCTTGTTTGATTGTTAGGAAATGCCCTGGGGGATATGAGGTTTTTGGAATAGGACAAGGCTGGAAATTCTTTCAATGAAAGGATTTAGGCATGGGCCAGCTTGTAGGGCAGGCAAACTCACCCAGTTCCGACTAACAATGTGACTACATCCAGAAGGGGATTGTTTTAAAAACCAATGGGAACTACTTGTGGATTCATGCGACTTGATTTTTACAAGGACACTTGATGGAAGAAAATTACTGTTAAAGTTAATAGTAAAATCTTTAACTGCACAATTTGAAGAGAAAGTTGAACAGGTAAATAGATGGAAGTAAAGCACTTACAGACCTTTAATTGAAGGGTGTGAAGAAAAGCCTGCGGGTCGCCTAGACAACAGAGCTCAGGTCTCACGCCACTACTCCCAGTGGGGGTGGACAAGCCAAATGTCTGAAATCTATACCCCTGTGAGCCAGCAAAGTCTCCAAAAAAGTAAAAGCCTATTTAATAACCTTTGAAATAAAAGGTATCACACCATCTCATCAGAAGTATTCTGACAGGAAAAATTCATGAAAAAAATTGCGCAACTATATAATTGCATATATATTCGCAATCATATAGTAGCATATATAGAAAATGAAAAC
>CAXBEL010000234.1:0-6827 GCA_963974735.1 uncultured Flavobacteriaceae bacterium
AGAAAAGTATGCTCATGCTTTTTATTACCAAATTCACCTTTACCATAATCTCCAATATTTACACCGGTAAGTACAATTTCCTTTATATCCTTTGCCGCTATTTCTTTAGCGTTTTTAATTACATTTTCCATTGTATCACTACGTGAAATACCACGTGCTAAAGGGATTGTACAATAAGTACATTTGTAATCACAACCATCCTGAACCTTTAAAAATGCTCTAGTACGATCCCCAAAAGAATACGATCCTACATAAAAATCTGCTTCCTGAATTTCGCAACTGTGTACCTCGCCAAAATCATTTTTTGAAAGGTCATTAATGTAATCTTGGATTTTAAACTTTTCGGTGGCACCTAGTACAAGATCAACGCCATCTACTTCTGCTAACTCTTCAGGCTTTAACTGTGCATAGCAACCTACTGCGGCAACAAAAGCATCAGGGTTTACTCTTTGAGCTTGTTTTACTATGGTTTTAAAGCGCTTATCGGCATTTTCTGTAACGCTACACGTGTTAATAACATACATGTCAGCATTTTCAGTAAAGTCCACGCGGTCAAATCCCTCTTCTTCAAAACTTCTTGCAATGGTTGAAGTCTCTGAAAAATTCAGTTTACATCCTAAGGTATAAAATGCTACTTTTTTGCGTGAAATGCTCATCAGGAACTTGTTATCTTTTAGTTACATTTGTCCTACTTTTATTATAAAGAAAAATAAATGCTCCGCTTCTAAAATTTAAGTGTGCAAAGGTAGTCACAATAATTCTATTGCTAAAATTGAAAAACAACGCTTTTAAATCATTAATCTTTGGCCTGTCAATCCTTTACAGCTTACTGCTTTTATCATGTTCAAATTCGACCAATAAGAGTCGCGAGCAGCTAGTATTTAGATATAATGAAAAATCCAATATTG
Source organism: uncultured Flavobacteriaceae bacterium (assembly GCA_963974735.1). Taxonomy (GTDB): domain Bacteria; phylum Bacteroidota; class Bacteroidia; order Flavobacteriales; family Flavobacteriaceae; genus Leeuwenhoekiella. The sequence goes on from CAXBEL010000234.1 coordinate 909, forward strand.
CCACACTAGATCCTGCATTTGCCCGTAACCCACCGATTATTTGGCCTACCAATCAGTTATTTAATGGTCTCGTTCAACAGGACGATAGCTTAAATATTATCCCAGATATTGCAAAAAGGTGGGAGATCAGTGAAGATTCAAAACAGTACACCTTTTACCTAAGAGATGACGTTTATTTTCACAAAAGTGATCAATTTAAAAATTCTGATAGTACGCGAACAGTAACTGCGTATGATTTCTCTTATAGTTTTGATAGGTTGCGAGATCCACAGGTTGCCTCTCCGGGTAGTTGGGTTCTTAGTAACGTTGAGGATTATCACGCCTTAAATGACAGCACTTTTATTATAGACTTAAAGCAACCTTTTCCTGCATTTATAGGATTATTGGGGATGCGTTACTGCTCTGTTGTTCCTAAGGAAGTTGTAGAACATTATGGTAGTGACTTTAGATCCCACCCCATAGGTACAGGCCCATTTAAATTTAAACGCTGGGAAGAAGGCGTAAAACTTGTCTTTCGCAAAAATGAACTGTATTTTGAAAAGGATTCCATAGGAAACCAATTACCTTATCTTGAAGCTGTCGCTATTACATTTTTACCAGATAAACAAAGTGAATTTTTACAGTTCGCTCAAGGGAATTTGGATTTATTAAACAGTCTTGATCCTTCTTACAAAGATGAATTATTGACACCCTTGGGAAGATTAAAACCGAAATATAAAAAAGAAGTCAATATAATTACTGGTCCATTTTTAAACATAGAATATTTAGGTTTTTTCCTTGAGAGTCCTACTGAAGAAGTACGTTCAGAATTATTACGAAAAGCTATAAATTATGGTTTCGACAGACAAAAAATGATCACTTATCTGCGTAATGGTATAGGTACGCCTGCAACAGCCGGTTTTATACCTGAAGGATTGCCAGGATACAATGAAGCTATGGGTTATACCTACGATCCTAATAAAGCACAAAAACTTATAAATAAATACAAGCAGGAAAGTGGCAATCCAGATCCCATTATAACAATAGGTACGAACAGTCAATATTTAGACATCTGTGAGTATATTCAAAGAGAATTGGGAAAAATAGGTCTCACAGTAGAAATAGATGTGATGCCTCCGTCCACTTTACGACAGCTAAAATCTACAGGAAAATTGGACGCTTTTCGCGCAAGTTGGATTGCAGATTATCCAGATGCGGAAAATTACCTGTCTCTTTATTATAGTAAAAACTTTACGCCTAGCGGACCCAATTATACACATTTTAAGAATGAAGAATTTGATCGGCTTTATGAGAAAAGTTTCGAATTAAGCGATATTTCTGAAAGGAGAGTACTTTATAAAAAAATGGATTCTATTTTAATTGAAAAAGCTCCAATGGTTCCTTTATACTATGATCAAGTGGTAAAATTTATTCATAAGGATATAAAAGGTCTAAAACCAAATCCTCAGGACTTTCTGAATTTAAAACGGGTTTGGAAAGTCAATTAAATACTACATAACCGTTCCTAATCTTCTTTGTTTCTTCAAATATTAATAATCGATGATTTTGTTCATTTTTTAAAATTTCAACCTGATCGAGTTATTTTTTTTAAGCGTTAATTACTAATAAAATCCTCTTCATTTTAAGAAATTTTCGTCTAATAATAATATAAAATAAGGTACTTAGAGTCTTAAAAAAAATTAACTACATTTAATAATTATAGATTGACTACTTTTTAGTTGCAATATCAGAACAATAAATTTGCGGGGAAAGAAATAAAAAATCAACAGAAATTATTTTTATAATTGATCAAACCAACTATTTAATATGAGCGTAAAAGAAAAACTAAAGATTGTCTTTAAGAAAAAGTTCTATACAGCTCCAAAAGAATTGAGGCAAAATCAAATTTTATTTGAAAAAGAACAATTAAGCTTGATCACTTCTTCATTAAAAAAAAACTACCTGGATCGAGGTACTACCAAAAGCAATTTACAAGAAAGGGAATATAAAGAACTAATTCACGTTCATCTTCATAAACGATTAGCTTATAATAGAAATCGAATAATTCCGTGGCTTGATCAAATTAAAAAATTGAAAAACTCACAAATATTAGAAATAGGTTGTGGAACGGGTGTATCTACTTTGGCACTTAGCGAACAAGGTGCTAAAGTCTCAGGTGTAGATGTGGATGAGGGAGCTCTTAAAGTTGCAAAGGATAGGTTAAATATTGCTGGAATTGAGGCAGATTTGCATTTTAGTAATGGAGATGAAATAAAAAAGAGATTTGGAAATAAAAAATTTGACTTTATAATTTTCTATGCTGTATTAGAGCATATGACTGTAAAGGAAAGATTGGCGTCTTTAAAACAAGCATGGGAAATATTACCTAAAGATGGTCTATTAGTAATTCTTGAAACTCCTAATAGGCTTTGGTTCTATGATTCACATACTGCTGCTTTACCTTTCTACGATTGGCTGCCAGATGACTTAGCCTTTTATTATTCAAAATTTTCAAAAAGAAATAATTTTAAGGATAAATACCGAGAGCTTAATGAAGATGAGTTACTTAAATTTAAACGTTGGGGAAGAGGAGCTAGTTATCACGAGTTCGAATTAGCGATTGATCCAGTTGAGGATCTTAACGTTATTAGTAGCTTAATGAAATTTGAAAAAACCGCTTTCCTAAAACAAGGATTAAAGGGATTGCAATATATCAAATTTTTAAAATCGCAGAAAAAAAGTCTTCCTGAAGCTTTTTGTTATCCCTATTTAGATTTGGTTATTAAAAAGGATTAATTACCCCTTTCTGAATTTCTTTGTTTCTTCAAAAACATATTCCAGAATTTTAGCTTCTTGTTCGTCAAACTCCATGTTGCGACGGTTCATAACAAGTTTTGCGGTTTCAAAAGCTTTATCTGTCCTGTAAATGGTCATACCAGCGCTTCCACCCCAACTAAAGGACGGTACAAAATTACGGGGGAATCCGCTTCCAAAAATATTTGAGCTAACTCCTACGACCGTACCTGTATTAAACATAGTATTTATACCACATTTACTATGATCTCCCATTATCAAACCACAAAATTGAAGTCCGGTTTTTGAAAAACCTTCTGTATCATAATCCCAAAGCCTTACCTCTGCATAATTATTTTTAAGGTTGCTGGTATTTGTATCTGCGCCTATATTGCACCATTCCCCCAAGACTGAATTACCCAAGAACCCATCGTGACCTTTATTAGAATTGGCAAAGAACACAGCATTGCTCACTTCTCCCCCCACCTTGCAGTTGGGTCCTACCGTAGTGGGGCCATAAATTTTTGCTCCAATTTTTAATAACGCTCCATCACATAAAGCGAAGGGTCCGCGCACTACGCAAGCTTCCATAACCTCAGAATTTTTACCGAGATATATTGGTCCTTTTGATGCATTTAGAACACCTATTTCGATTTGAGCTCCTTCTTCTATAAAAATCTGATCTGGATTTATACAATGTACCGAATCAGGAATAGGCTCCGAAACCCTACCTGCAGTAATTAATTCAAAATCCTCTTTAATTGCTCTATCGTTTTTTGAAAATATATCCCAGGTATGTTCAATAGTGAAAATATCATCTTGATTATATTCAATAACCTTGTAAGTATCAAAATCTACTTCTTCTTGACTTTCTTCAGTATAAAAAGCAATGACATTCTCCCCATCAAATATTGCCTGATTCTTCTTCAAATCCTGAATCATACTTACTAAAGTTAAAGTAGGCAGGTAAGCTGCATTGATCATAACATTTTCTTCAACCTCTACCATAGGATATTTCTCTGATAGATATTCTTCAGTTAAGGTAGATGTAGTAAAACTCAGATGATTTTCCCACTTCTCCCGTATAGTTAAAATTCCTATTCGAATATCTGCAACAGGTCTTGTGAATGTAAAAGGTAATAATTGATTGCGGACAGGACCGTCAAAAAGAATATAGTTCATCTGTAAAGTTCAACTTTGGTTTAAAATAAGTAAGTGCGGCCTATTGGCCTACTTAATGCAAGCCAAAAATAATCAAATATGAATGACATTTATTGTTGAATAAATTTAAATCTTTCAAAACGCTAAATTCAGTTCCAGTAGAAGCCAACTAAAAGAATTTAATGACTAAATGAAAAAAGCCCTTTGGATAAATCCAAAGGGCTTTTAAATCTAGAAATGAATGGTGGTTTTAGTTACCGCCTTCCATTTTCTTTTTCAATGCTGCAAGTGCATCATTTGCATCTCCTAAAGTAGGTTGGCTAGCTGCTGCAGAATCAGCTGCTTTCTTAGCTGCCTGCTTAACAATCTTAGCTTCCTCTTCTTTATGAATTGCAGTATGAGAAGCTACCACTCGTTTAAAGTCCTTATTGAACTCAATGATTTGGAATTCTGCTTCTTCACCTTTGTTAAGTTTGCTTCCATCTTCTTTTTCTAAGTGACGGTTAGGCACAAATGCCGTAATGTCCTCATTAAATTCGATAGTTGCTCCTTTGTCTACGATTTCTGAAATTTCACCTTTGTGAGTTGTTCCCACTGCAAAATCAGATTCGTATTTATCCCAAGGGTTTTCTTCAATCTGTTTGTGACCTAAACTTAATTTACGTCCATCAACATCAAGTTCTAAAACAACCACTTCAAGTTTGTCACCTATGTTAGTAAATTCACTTGGGTGTTTGATTTTCTTAGTCCAAGAAAGATCAGAAATGTAAATCAACCCGTCAATACCTTCTTCAAGTTCTACAAATACACCAAAGTTTGTAAAGTTACGTACAATACCGGTGTGGCGAGAACCTACAGGATATTTAGTGGTAATATCAGTCCAAGGGTCAGGAGTCAATTGCTTGATACCTAATGACATCTTACGATCTTCACGATCCATAGTAAGAATTACAGCTTCAACCTCATCACCTACATTTACGAAGTCCTGAGCGCTACGCAAGTGCGTTGACCAAGACATTTCGCTTACGTGAATAAGACCTTCTACTCCTTCTTCTACTTCTACAAAAGCACCGTAATCTGCGATTACTACTACCTTACCTTTAACCTTGTCACCTACTTTTAGATCTTCGCTAAGAGCTTCCCATGGGTGCTTCTTAAGCTGCTTAAGACCTAACTGGATACGTGTCTTGTCTTCATCAAAGTCAAGGATAACCACGTTAAGTTTTTGATCCAGATCAACAATCTCATTAGGATGGTTAATACGAGACCAAGAAAGATCTGTAATGTGTACCAATCCATCAACACCACCTAAGTCAACAAAGACACCGTAAGAAGTAATGTTCTTAACAGTACCTTCAAGTACTTGACCTTTTTCAAGTTGGCCGATGATCTCTTTTTTCTGTTCTTCGATATCCGCTTCAATAAGAGCTTTATGCGATACAACAACGTTTTTGAATTCCTGGTTGATTTTCACCACCTTAAATTCCATTGTTTTATTTACATAAGCATCGTAATCACGAATAGGCTTAACATCTATTTGAGAACCTGGCAAGAATGCCTCGATACCAAATACATCTACGATCATACCACCTTTTGTACGGGCTTTAACAAAACCAGTAACGATAGTACCATCTTCGTGCGCTTTATTAACACGTTCCCAAGCCTTGATCACACGAGCCTTACGGTGAGAAAGAATTAATTGACCAGTTGCATCTTCACGCACATCAATTAATACCTCTACAGAATCACCAACTTTAAGGTCTGGATTGTAGCGAAATTCATTTAATGAAATAACACCCTCAGACTTAGCATTAATATCGATAATAGCATCACGATCTGTCATGTTTATAACAGTACCTTCAACTACCTCATCATCTAATGTATCAACGAAGTTTTCTTTCACTAATTTCTCAAACTCATCTAGCTTTTCATCATCGATTGGGTCAATACCTTCCTCGTAGTTGTGCCAGTTAAATTCTTCTAGAA
>CAXBEL010000235.1:0-6816 GCA_963974735.1 uncultured Flavobacteriaceae bacterium
CAACGGGAGCTCTTACACTGAACAAAATATCTCCTTTAGCCGCCTCTCTATTGCCTGCAGTTGAAAATGTCACATCCTTCGGAAATCTTATTCCATAGTCTTTTACGCCCTGATGAAAAGGTAAACCTTCTTGCCTGTCATTATAAAATTGGGATTTGGGAGATTGACCCATAATAAGTCCAGCAAATTCTTTTAACTGTCTTACTTCCCACCCCTTCGTAATTTCCCCTAATTCAGAATCCTCAAATTCCCCATCCTGAAAAGGCCCAAAATCAACAAACCAGTGCTTGTATAAAGCCATTGCCATCTCTTCCAGGGTTTTGTTCATCTGAAGGTTGAGCTCGATCTTATCGTCTAAAGCGGAAAGAATTGAGGCGATGGATTTTTGTTCTTCTAAGGGTGGCAATAGAATCCCAATATCTTTTATTTGAGCCGGAGAAATGTTAGCTTGGTTCGCACTTCCAGTAGCATTTAAAGCTAAATTGTAATGAATTTCATACCTATTCAGGAAATGACATAAATAATCAAAGTCGGCTTTTTCCTTATCTGTAATATAAATTTTTCCGGCTCTTTGGTTCAATAGAGCTATATCATCTAATCGGTACCGTCCCATCTTACCAACAGCAGAACTCATAACATTTACTGTAGAGCCAGTCATAGAAATTAAAAAGTCATTCTTTTTTAAAATATACTTTTCCAATTTTGAATTTAATTCTCCTGTGTAATACCCCGCACCTTCAAGCACCACATTTGGAGGAATAATATTCTTAATTTTAATAACAGGTATTCCATTTTCACCTAACTCTTTGGATTTAAAAGCGTAGCCATTTTGAACATCTGCAATGTCACCAAGTTTATATGTTTTCCAGGTCTCTGGCATCCGTTGTTATTTATTTCTTATAAAGTTCCGTATAACCCAAATGGTTATTTAAAAACTCAAAATTTATCAGTTATGCAAAATTTTTAATAAGTAGCCAAAAATGGCATTTTTGCCTGGTATTTCGCAACTTATGTTATTACTGCTAGCCACCTGCTTTATTTCTTTTTATCTTTTTTCGAGGGCTTTTTAAATGGTTCAATCTCATCAATGGTATTTTCAATACCTTGCTCTTTGTATTCAGATGCAAGACCAATTTGTACAATATCTCTATCTTTTCTCCAATAAATTATTGCCAAAAATGCAATTGTGATTTGAACTTGTACTTCAGAATTATCTTTAAATTCCTTACTGTCCCATTTTTCCTTAACCTTCGCATTCTCTGGAGTATTGATGTCGATTATTGAAGCATATAATTTTAAATCTTTATTTATTAATTTTAGTTGACTGTCATTTTTTTCCTGTTCCAAAATGTCTCTATGTTCGATGCTAGGTAAGTCAGTTTTGTTTAGAACATAAATTATGTCTTGTATACGATGTTCGGTAGAAGGTATATATTTGGTTATTGCATCATAACCTTTCAAGATTTCCCTTAAACGAAAACCCGCATTTACTGCTACAATAATAATATTAGGATTGTTGTCTATTAACCGATTTAAACCTTCAAGAATGTTTTCCTTATTCAATAGGTAACGTCTTGTTCTTGAAATCAAAAATGAATTTGGAATAAAACGCTTTACATTATTTTGTGCGACCTGACTGGCGAAAATAGAATCATAGTTTAAATGAGGTATATCATTATCCGTAAAAGCTGCTTTTGACATCAAAGTTTGTCCACCTGTAACCGTTAATTTCAGCTCATCATCTTTTTCTTTATCATCTAATTCTATGAATATATCGGCATAGTTATTAAAAGCTTTTGAAATTATTTCATTTGATTTAATTTCAAAGTTTTGAATTTTATTTTGAGATAATGGCGCATTTAATTTCTCCTGTCCAATTTTAGTTGTGATTTCTTCCTTCAAAGATTTTGAAAAATCCTTGATTTCATCTGCCTTCTCAGAGATTATATCTGTAAAACCTAATATTTTAATTAGCTCTACATTAGCTAATACATCATTAAGACAATTTTCAAAGAATGAAACTGTGGCTAACCAGTTATTTAATTCAACGACGTTATTAGGTAAGTTTGGAAGAGCCGTAAAATTTTGAAAAGTATAATATTTTTGAAGTGTCCATTGACGTAAAAATAGAACTGTTAAATAACAACAAATCCAATAATTCACTTGTCTTCTATTTCCTAAATTATCTAATTCAGGAAAATAGAATTTCATATCTACAGGTGTTTTGCGATGTTTGAATTCATTCCTAAATTCTTCGAACCACTCAAAAATTTCTGTCATCGTTTCTGGTAGTAAAACAAATTTTGGCGGTATGGATTGTGAATAATTAAAAATATACTTTAAAGTTTTATACTGATTTCTGTACAATAAAAGACCTCCTAGTGCATAATGGAATTCGAGGAAAATCCTTCTCTCTTTTATTCTTTTCTTAACCTCTTTTTTGTTTTTGACCTTTCCAGTTTCAAAGTCATAGTCTTCGGGGATTACTCTTAATCTAAAATCAAGATATTGATGAGCATTAGACCAATACATTTTCACGAATTTCTCGTTGTCACAAATAACATATAAATTTCTCCAAAGCCAAGTATATGTTTCTTCTGAAATTGGTATTTCCTCAAAATCTTCTCCAAGTAACCACCAACCGCTTACCGCTCTGTGCTCTATTGCTGGAAGTTTTAAATTACTACTATTTGCCAATTGTAGATTTAACTTATGTACCATTGAATACAAGTCTGCTGGATAAATCAATGGTTTTGACTTATCGTGATTTTTCCTAATTGAGGAGAACTCACTATAGTAGAATTCCAGTAATGTCTTTTGTAAATGTTCATCCTGTTTATCTATTGCATAAAAAGTAAATTCGTTTATTGTTTTTAAGAAATATGGTTTATCTGCAGAGTCTTTATTAAGCGATTTATATTTTTTAATGACGTAGCTTAACAAAGCTGTTGGTTTACCATTATAAAGGACTAATTTATTTAACCATTGAAAAAACAAAATAGTTAAAATCGCAGTTAAAGAAAACACTACAAGTCTGGCAGAATTGTTTATGAAAAAATTATTCCATCCAAAAGGCGGTTCAATTGGAAATATTAAGAATAAGAAAGATATAATTGTCACATATAACGCTAACTGAAAGATGGATAATTCAATTCTTTCTTTTCTAAACTTTAAAATAACTGGCCTTTGTGGAATTTCTTTATTAAAAAGAACCGATAAGTAGTTTGATTTATATCTATCACCAATATTGGAAATCTTATCAACAATAATTGGATATGCAATGCCTAAAATTGCAATATCAATTGCTATACAAATTTCAACTATGTAATTTATTCTCATTCGGCTTTTTTGCTTATGCCACCATCTAGTATAAAAATAGAGGGAACTGGCGAGGTATTTTGTTCAAAAGAATTTGGATTTGAAACTGGCCATCACATTGTATCTATAACATCTTAAAAAATATGAATCTTTTTGAGGAATTCCTCAAGTTTTGCTTTGGTAACTAAAAAATTTTCGTAATTATGGTCAAAGAAACCCTCTTTGATTGGCTTCCAATTATTTTCCTCTAGGGTAGCATTTTCTAAAAATTCATCTAATAAAGTTTTTTTATAGTGGCTTTTTTTCCAAACATATTCTCCCCAAGGTGCCCAGTTAGCTCTGTATCCATCTTTAATAAAAAACATATAGTTTAAAGAAATCAAATACTCTACAATAGTGAATATTTCATCATATTCTTCTTCATCATATATAATTTCATTAAACATTGGATATAGAAATTTATGTAAATAAGTACTAATAGGAGTTTTGTAATTCATACCGATTATTTGATTAAATAATTCTTTATCAATAATCGAAGAATTAACTTTCTCAATTAAGAAAATTCTATCTCTTCCTTTAACTTCATCAGGTATTTTAAGATAAAAACAGTCCTTTAATAACTCGTATTTCTCATTCTTAATTGCTGTAATCCCAATTGAATAAAATATTGCCAGTGCAGGAAAATATTGAAAATTCACACTATCCCTATAAAAGTGCCCCTCTATCTTTTGAGGTAAAGCCACTCTTTTCAAAATGTTGGTAACAATATTTTTATGATAGGTTTTACTCCAATAAACGGCATTTATAATGATTGGAAGGAAACTTTCTAATTTCGATTGGTGTTTTAGAAGAATAGGTTGAAGCTCTGATTGGGTTGGTTGAATTTTAGAAAAATTATTCTTCTCTAAAAGATCAAGCAATGGTTTAATTTGGTCTTGTAATAAATCATTGAATTTTATTCTATGATCCTCACTTGCCACATATTTCTTTATTCTTGCAATAGCAATTTCTTCACTTATAGGGCTAGATTTATCCAATAATTCTAGTGAATTTATTTTCTCATATAATTCGCTGAAAAAATTATCTGCATTTTCAATTTGAATAGTTTTTCCCTTCCTCAATTTTGCTAATTCCTCGAGTTCCTTATTACATCTATGTATAAATGTCCAAAAGCTATTAAATCTAAAATTCGATGTTTGTTTAAATAAGTTGACTAATCCATTATCCCATTTAGCCGACCATCCACAAGTAATAATTCCAAATTCATCTATTATTCTTACAGCAAAACCTTTTAATTTTTCGTTATATTCATTTAACTCAGTTTTTGTGTTTAGAAATCTTGAATCTAAATAGTCTCCGTTAAGTTTTAGTATAACAATTTTAGTATGGACTATTGGTAAAACCCCGTCCATATCGTCAGGATGATTTATTACAATTGGTTCTACCTCAATTTCTCTTAATGCTTTTTCTAAGAGTCTATCAAAATTTGTTGTAATAATGATTTTTATATATCCAGCCTGAACGAGCTTTGCTATCTGTTTATGAGCAGTAGTAGGTTGTTTTAGTCCTTCCTCAATTTCTTCTTTAGATGGTTCAAAATATGGTTTAAGAATATTAAGCCTTTCAGTTGGTGTTGCAGCCAGTTTTTCTAAAATGGTGGAATAATCCGGCTCTTGATTATATTTCTGAATAAACCATTCATCAGGATTTGGGCCGCAGTCTTCCTTTTCTAGAACGGCTAATTTATTGATCAAATCTAAAACTATTTCCCATCCAGTTGGAATCCCAGAATTTCTAGATATTCCAGAACCTAACAAAAGGGCATAAATTCCTTTATTTGAATAAACGGAAAATGCTATAGAGTTTATATTGTCGTTCATTAGAATTTTGTTACTAAAGTCCCGATTAACAAAAGTTGCGGCTTGGGAGCTTAAGATTATGAGTTAAATAGAGATTTTTAAGGTTCTCAAGAAAGCCATTTTTGAGAGGTATTTCACAATTGGGGTTATTCATTATTAGCAGCTGTATTAAAATTTACTAATTGCACTTTGCATATCTACATAAATTCCTACCGCTTGTATTTCTTTTAGAAGTTTGATTTTCCAAGCACCGCTTGGATCGAATTTTTCATAAAGTATGCCCTGCAAATCACTCGGAATTTCGATATCTCCTTTGGTTATCATTCTAATCCTTTCTTTTCCAAGTTTCCCAATAAAATAACCGATTTCCAAAATCACATTTTGTCGAGCTCTTTGCAAACCTTGATCAGTTAAATCATCTGGAGTCAACAAAGCCACAGCATAACCGGCGCTTTCAGTTTCGCCAATTAATTTGTCGATTATTGTTCTTCCTTTGTCTACTTGTTCGTGTAGAACTACATTATTGATACCTGCATTTTGTAAAAGCAATTGAATTTCTCTTTTCAATTCATTATCGTGTCCGTGAATTATGAAAACTAGGTCACCTTTGGACTTCCTAGGCTCAATATTGTCTAGTTCGGGATTTGCATTTATAATGTCTTGAAGAGCATCGCCCAAATAATCAATAAAGGTACTATTGAACTCTCTTGTATTATCGGCGAATCTTTGCTGCCCAAACATTTCCATCGCTAGATCCATACCTATGTTTTTATCTTCACCGATTTTCTTGTAAAGATGATAGGTTAGCGATTTAGCATCTGATAAATTATCCGGTAAAGCCCAATCTTGGTATCTGATATCATTAACCCAAGTCGTCCATTCCTCTCTCTCTTTTTCATATTCCTCATAAACCGGATTATCTTTTATTTCTTCATCCAAATAATTGAATAACTGCATACTAATACTACTTATAGTATTATATGATGAATTAGAAATTTTTTGATATAGAAGTTTAATTTTATCTGGATTTAATGCCATAATTTGTTTTTAGTAATTCCGTCAACAATGCGCTAAATGTTTTTTTTATTAAATCTTATCAAAATTTGCTGTGATCTTTTCCTTTAATTCTTCCCCTTTTTCAAACTGTTCCAGTAACTGAGCCTTGAGACCCTCCATTTTTTCTTTAAAAGGGATTCCGTCGTCTTCTTCGGCTTCTGTTCCTACATAAATCCCGGGAGTGAGTTTGTAATCTTGTTTTTGTACTTCGGCTATGGTTGCTGCTTTAGAGAAGCCTTCAATGTCCGCATAGCTCTCGACTCCGCTCGAGCTGACATCCTGGACATTGCGCCATTTGTGGTAGGTTTCAGCTATTTTATTTATATCATCATCACTAAATACCCGCAGTTTTCGGCTGGCCATAGTGCCCATTTTGGAGGCGTCCAGGAACAGGATCTCGTTGTTGCGCTCTCGGTGGGTGCCGTCTTTTCCGTCGCGGTTTTTGCTCAGGATGAAAAGGCAGGCGGGGATTCCGGTGGTGAGGAACAGCTTATCGGGCAGGCGAACAATGGCATCTATCATAGAATTATCTACCATATGCTGCCGCACGTTTTTCTCTCCTTTGTTGTTTGAGGTCATCGCG
>CAXBEL010000236.1:0-6799 GCA_963974735.1 uncultured Flavobacteriaceae bacterium
AAACACAATCGTTTACCGATCCGATAAAGCTTTTAAGGTTGGCATCCAGTTCCCTTACAATTTCTTTGGAGACTTTCCGAAAAGGGTTTACATATTTGGAGTTGTTTAAAGCTTTGTTCCTGGTCAGGGTAAAAAATATTAAAGAGCGGTGCGCTATATATTCCCGATCTTTAAAATGATCCCGTGTGGCTTTTTCTAAAAAGGTTTTGTTTGGAAGTGAAGTTGCAGTGAATGCTTTCTTCTCATAAATATCCTGCTTATGCACTACTGTACCCACCGGCAGGGACTTAAGAGCCTGAAACCAGGTGGCGTGCAGGTCTTCAAAATCTTTTTCCGATAAAGAGTAAATTTCAGGCAGGTCCAGCTGATAACACAGCACCACATTACCGTTTCCAGAGAAAATAATATTATCCCGGATATCGGCAATTGGCCAGTGGGAGGAAAGATTAATCTTCTTCATAATCGATACCTGAATTTCTTTTATTACTGATCATTTTTGGAAATACCCCGGTCATCTGTAGAAATTCCAGGAGCCTACTGATACGGTTTAACCCGATATATAAGAATGCATTAAAGAGCAGGGCGCTAATAATCACACCCAGGCTGAAGGAGAAAATGATCACCAGTAGGGACGCGATTATCGAAAGCATCATTAGCGCGAATAGGGGAAGGGGAAGCCCAAAGATTACCGCACCTTTTCGAATGTTCTTATAAGGACTATATTGTTTCATAAGCTTTCTTTTATGTTTTCCAAATGTCGCTTAGCGACCGACCGACCTAGACTACAATGGTGATCAAATAGGTGAAGATTCCCACCACAGCGCCTGCGATTAGAACAAAGACCAACACCCGGGTTATTCCTTTTTTGAGATCGGAGTTTTCTCCAAAGAAGTGACCGGCATTAAAGAGAAAACCAACCAGGAAGATTATCCCCAGGATAATGGGGAATATATTCCTTATAGTATCGGAAATATCGGCGACGGAATCTTCGATCCCACCGATTTGCGCAAAAAGTGACGTGGATAGCAACGAGAAGAATGTTGCCAGAGAGATAGATTTTTTCATAACGGAAAGTTTTAAATTTTTGACCCGATTTCGTTATGAGAAAATTAGGAATTTAACGCCTTAAATAATTGAAAATCAATAAATTGTGAATAAAATATTATTTGTAGTTAGTTGAATTTCAATACTTTCATTTGGTAGTAAATATTATGGAATTTTGATAGTGGGTTGTTGATAACTTAAAATGCGGAAAGGAGAGAAGGGTACAAAAACGTCAATTTTGTGATTTTGTTCCTGAATTAGTGCATCATTTTTGGAAGAACCGGTAACCAGAAAACGAATTGTTATTGGAAGAAGGAAGTTGTGTTGAATATTGGCTTGGAAATTTTAAGGCTAAACAAAAACTCAGAAACACTACTGGAGATTTACTTGACCCGTTATAACGATACACTTATTTCCCTATCAGATAGAACAAAGCTCTAAGACTCTGAATGCTTATTGGTTTATTTCGTTGCACTGCAATCATTTTCATAATCCTACTGCAAGAGGAATTGAGGTGTACGTGGGAAAAATTCACTCTGATTATTAAAAAGGAATCTGTGTGGTTTGCCTATCAAATACAGGCCCAGATTAAAGCAATTAGGCTTGGAAAGTAAGGGGGTGAAGTTTGAAAATTTTAAGGTGTTACGGGAAACGGTTGATAATTCCCCTTCAATATTAGTAGAATTGGGGTTTTTGAGTAATAGGGATGAAGCTTATTATTAAGTAAATCTCACTATGCTGAAATTCTAGCCTCTTTATTATTAATAATATTAAGAATAAATTTTGGGTAGAAGAATTATATAGTTAACGATAATATTTTTTATGACTTACATTTGTTATCAAAGATTTATTAAGGTTAGAGGATTAAGTTAAATTTATTTAGGAATGACACTTCAAAAATATCGTACACATGTAGCGGAGATAATAAACAAAGTTGGACTTCACCACCAATTTTTTAGTGATTTAGAAGGCTTGCGAAATAAGTCAGAATTTTTAAATGTTTTTGAGTTTTATAAAAAGACCTTGGATTTAAATAGTGATTATGGAATAGTACCCTCTTTCTTTTTTTTTGTAAATAGTGATACTATTAATGGCAGAGCAGTAAGGAGTCCAAATAATGAATACTTAATTGGGATTAATCGAGGTACGATAAACTGGTTGATAGATAATTTTAAGTCTAATCACAATTTAGTAACTGATTATAACATCACCTTATTTAATATCCTTTCACCACATTTTGATACATCAATTAATAATTTGATGTATCAGGCAGGCTGCCATTTTACTTTCTATCACGAAATGGCTCATCTAATTCAACAGTCTGAATATCTTGAATTAACTATGGAGGAAAACCCACAACCGATTCAAGACTTTGATTTTAATAGACATCTTTTGGAAGTAGATGCTGATACCTACAGTGCGTTATGTTTAGGTACTCATATTATGCAATATTCCGAAAAGATATTTGGATTAAACGTATCTAAAATACTTGTGGAAGCTTTAGTAATCGTGTTTTCAATCCCGATAATACTCTATTTATTATCATTTGAAGGAAATAGAGTGGAAATATATTATAGAGAAAGTACACATCCACACCCAGCAATACGTCTTACAAATTTTTTAATGGTTTTGACACATTATTGCAATGGAGTTTTAGATGGAAAGGATTCCGGATTTACAGTTGATCAAGGTGACATATTTTTAAAAGCAATGAGAATTGCTGAACAATTAGAGCAACCTTTTTTTGGAGGCGAAACTGTTGCCGCATATAGAATGGGTGTTACAGATAATAGACCTGCAGTAATGGAATACCTGACTGAGCTTATAGAGGCTAATAATGAGTTAACAACTACTGCAACATATAAATGGAATATACGACAAGCAGCTAATTAAAATTTTGGAGCATAATTTTTGTTCTTGATTTTTTCTTCTCTTCGATAGGAAAGAAAAATACAAAAGCATTATAATAGTTAAAAAAGTAGTGGTACTTGCATTTCACTTTATCACCCGTAGCGTTTTTAAATTCGATCTCACCAGTATCGTGTAATCTTCGTTTAAATTTTAAATCTTTTGCAAATTCCCACTTATAACCAAAAGTTTCAGGTATGCTAAGTTCGCCAATGTCTTTTAAAAAGGGTTTTGAGTAGAAAAGATTTCTTAAAGAACAGAAAGGTTCATTCCATTTTGGCTCCGGTATTTTATTGAGTACTATCAAACCACATCTGTTTCTAGATTTTAGAACATAATTTCTAAGAGCTGAATGATTAGATGAGCCAAATTTTTTAGCCAGAACCATTCCAGAGTTAATGGATAATGGTAATTTCTCCAGTTCTCGATTAAATCTTTCGTGCTGAAAAAGCGTATACGAAGCAAACAGATTGGCTTCTAGTTCGAACTGCTCCTCCACGTCCATAGAAAGTGAAGATTTATCATCAAGTGCAAGTGAGAACTCATTTTGCCATGGTAAAATTCCATGCCCTAACTCATGAAGAGCAGTAAAGTACTTCTTGTTAGTTTTATCCTTAAGGTCTACATAAATGATATTATCTTCTCGAAAGAAAATACCTTTAATTTTGCTTAAACCTGAAAGCAGACTTTGTATTTGTCCTTTAGTTCTAAACTTTAGATTATCAATAAAGGATTCTTCAATTTTAGATAGATCAAGTCCTTCATCAATTTTAAGATTTGCATACTGTACTATTTCTTCAACAGGAGTAGGAAAAATATCAAAACATTTACTATCTTTTAATAAATTGTATGATATTTTTTCTATCTCGTCTTGGGAATGAATCATGGAGGTTATTTTCTTTTCGATTTTAAAAATTTTAAATACTCTAGTACTTCCTCTTTTTCTTCTTTAGACATTTTCTCTGTTGAAAATGCAATACGACTGTTAAGTTGAGATTCTTCTTTAGTTGGTTTCGCACTTTGTACAATACCAGATTTTTCTAAGATTTCTGCAAGAGGAACTTCGTAAAGATTCGATAATTTAGTTAATAAATAGATTGAAGGACTTTTGATTTTGTCGTTTTCAAGTTGACTTAAATAGGCGTTGGAAATACCTAGTTTATCTTCAATATACTTTAAAGTTAAATTATTCGATTTACGTAAGGACTTTAAACAAGAACCTAATGTTGTCATGTGGTACACTGATTATACTGCAAACATAATAATTAAATCTTATTTAAGGTAGTTTTTATCTAAAAAAAATAAGATTAAAATTTTTAGATTAAATCTTAATATATTTAGATTTTTAATTATATTTGCCTCAATGAATTTAAAACATAATAAGCCGATAAAGAGATAAAAAAAATCCAATCTATTGCGACAACAATAAATTGGATTATAGATTTTAGGAATTATTTTGGTTTGCTGACCTGAACTTTGAGGCTTTATCACCATCAAAGTATTCCCGTATTTTGTTATACAAATATAATGATTTTTACGTCATAGTAAGTGTTTTAGCAAAATATTCTTTGTCTGAATAGTGCCTGACCTATACTATTTTAAAAAAAGGCGGTCAAGGTAAGCTCAAGCCTTAAGTTGAGTATAACGTAAAAATTGAAAACGATGACATACACATTTAGAATAAATAGAAAGAAATTCGAGTCCGACGAATCAAAAATAACTGGACGTGAACTATTAACCATTGCCAATCTGACTCCTGTAGAGGATTTTGAGTTGCTATACAAAATCAATGAGAAGGGTTTTACGCCAATTCAACGTGATGAAATAGTTGACCTCAAGATAGCAGGTATTGAAGGCTTCAAAGCAAAACCTTATAGAAAGCTGAAAATAAAAGTTGATAACAATCAATACGAAGTTGAAGAGTGTTTTATGACTCCTTTTGAGATAATGGAATTGGCAGGTATTAATACTGACCGATTCTTTCTGAAAGAGATACGTCAAGGAAATGTAGAAGTTTCTTACAAGGACGATGTAGAACACAAGATAGCTGTAACCAAAACATCATGTTTTGTAAGCTGTCAACGAGAAGAGATTAAGTATGTTATTGTAAATGCTAGAGAAAAAGCGTGGAGCAATGAAAAAATCTCTTTCGATGATGTTGTAAAACTTGCTTATGGAGAAGTTTCCACTAATCCTAGTAAACCAGAAGGAAGTATGGTTAAAGGTGAAGTGATATATGTTAAAAATATAATGATTTTCAATGTCACACAAACTAATAAATCATAGTCCAGACGTCAAAAAACTTCGTGATAATGGTTACGAAGTAGAAGTAATTGGAAATTACTTATTGATGCATAGTGTTCCTTATTTGAACGCTAATAAAGAATTAGTAAAAGGCACGTTGGTTAGCAACGTGTCTATTGCTAACAATCAAGTTACAAAGCCAAATACACATGTAATTCATTTTGCAGGTGAATTCCCTTGTAACAATGATGGAACTATAATTCGTCAGTTACAGCATTCAAGCCGAACTACGAATTTAACTGGTAGAATTGTCGTAAATCATTCATTTTCAAACAAACCTGCAAATGGCTATCAGAATTACTATCATAAAATGGTTCAGTATGCTGAAATAATTTCAGCACCTGCCAGACATATAGATCCAAATGTTACCGCTCAAACATATAAAGTTATTGATTTCTTGGGTGAGGAGTCAGTATTAAATTATAGTGATACAAATTCTTCAAAAGCAGAAATTGAAGCCATTAACCAGAAGTTGTCAGGTCTTAAGATTGGAATTATAGGTCTTGGAGGAACAGGTTCTTACATATTGGATTTCATAGCAAAAACTTATGTAGGCGAAATACACTTATATGATGGTGATAAGTTTTTACAGCATAATGCATTTAGAACACCTGGCGCACCTTCGTTGGAAGAACTCAATGAATCCGTTTTAAAAGTAGATTATCTCTACAGTATTTATTCTAAAATGCATAAGCATATTGTAACTCATGGTTTGTTTATAAATGAATCTAATGTTGGTATGCTTAAAGGTTTGGATTTTGTATTTGTTTGTATCGACAAAAGTGAAATCAAAGAATTAATATTTAAAAAACTGGAAGACAAGAATGTTGAATTTATTGATACAGGAATTGGAGTGGAAAGAGTTGATGATTCCCTTATAGGGATAATCCGGACCACAACGAGTACTAAAAATAAAAGAGACCATATCTGGAATGGATGCGTTTCATTTGCTGATGAAGAAAATGAAGAGTATACTTCCAATATCCAGATTGCTCCTTTGAACTGCTTAAATGCAACGTTTGCTGTAATTAAGTTTTACAAGCGTTACGGTGTTTTAAATGACCTTGAGAATGAGCATCACAGCACTTATTCGATTAACGTTAATCAATTAGTAAGTGATGAGATTTCAACATAAATTCGTTGATTTTATACCAGATATAATCGAAGATGGTATTCTATATATTTCTTTAGATTATGGTACTGTGATTCATAAATGTGCCTGTGGTTGTGGAAGCGAAGTTAACACGCCTTTGACTATTACAGGATGGAAAATGATCTTTAATGGAGAGACTGTCAGTTTAAAACCTTCGGTTGGCAATTGGAGTTTCGATTGTAAATCTCATTATTGGATTACTAATAACAAGGTTGAATGGTCATTAAAATGGTCTGATAAAACAATTAGTGAAGGCAGAGCAGCTGAAGATTCCGAAAGAGAAGAGTATTACGAGAATAAAGACTCGGATAATTTAGAAAAGGGTTTAAGAGATTCTATTGAATTGCTAAAACCTAAACCTAAAAAGAAGAGTTGGTTTCAGAAGCTAAT
>CAXBEL010000237.1:0-6771 GCA_963974735.1 uncultured Flavobacteriaceae bacterium
CGCTTGAAAACCGTTGTCAAGTGCTATTAGCATTGACATGAGCGCAACGATAGTTTTGCCGGAACCCACATCTCCCTGTAATAGGCGATTCATTTGGGCAGTATTGCCCAGATCATTTCGTATTTCCTTTATAACCCGCTTTTGTGCATTGGTTAATTCAAAAGGTAAATGCTCGTTATAAAAGGTGTTGAAGTTTTCTCCAATTTCTTTGAAGGGATACCCTTTTATTTTTGTTTTATGAGCAACATTTTTAATGATCAACTGCAACTGAATATAGAACAGTTCTTCAAATTTTAATCGGTATTGAGCACGTGCCAGATCGTGTTGCGATTTAGGAAAATGTATATTAAAAAAAGCTTCCCCTTTTGGCATTAATTTCAACGTCTCTAGAATAGGTTTTGAGAGCGATTCGAGAATGTCATTTTTAACCTCCAGAAACAGGTTTTGCATTAATGAATTTACTACTCGATTTGAAATTCCCCGGGCTCCTAATTTTTCGGTTGAAGGATAAACAGGTTGCATAGCTGTGCGCAAACTTTTCTCATGTTCCTCCAGTATTTCCATGTCGGGATGGGCAATGGAATAGGTGGAACCAAATCGGGACACTTTTCCAAAAACAACATAAGGTTCATTCAGCTTTAAATTGTCCTTAATCCATTTTTGACCTCTAAACCAAACAAGTTCCATAATACCAGAATCATCACGAAAAGTTGCGACTAAACGTTTTCCTCTTTTCTCACCTACAGTTTTAATATGGGTAATCCGACCAATTATTTGAACATCTGCTGAAATAGGTTGTAATTGGCCAATTTTATAATATTGGGTTTTATCTATATAACGATTAGGAAAAAGATTTAGCAAATCTTGATAAGTATGTATGCCTAATTCTGAACGCAATAAGTTTGCGCGGTTAGGACCCACGCCTTTTAGGTAGTCTATAGGAGTTTGAAGTTTTCCCGGATTCATGGAAACGAAGATATAAAAATGACCGAAGTTAAAACGGGATTAGTTGGCTTAGGTTATCTGTGTTTTCGATACAAATCCTTATTTTGGTAAACTATTTAGAAATTATGAAATTCTTACTGTGCCTTCTCTTTTCTATCATTTCAATATCTATTTATGCACAACAAAAAGATGTTGTTGATTTTAAGCGTATTGAAGCTGATCTTAAACCGGATTTTGACCACGAAACCATTAGCGGAAATCTGAATATTGAATTTGTTATGTTAACAGATTCGGATTCAATTTATTTAGATGCCAAGAATATTTCAGATTACAAAGCCAAAATCAATTTAGGAAAATTAAAAAGTAGTTTTGATGGAAATCATCTGATTTTTAAAGGGAATTTTAAAACTGGAAAACAGTATGAATTTTTTTTAAGTTACACTGCAAAACCATCTAAAGCCCTTTATTTCGTGAATAAGGTAGGGGAAAATCAATTATGGACGCAAGGTCAGGGAAAATATACATCCAACTGGTTGCCCAGTATTGATGATATGAATGACAAAATAGAATTTGATTTCAGTATTACTGCACCTAAAACTTACCAGGTTATTGCTAATGGCAAATTAGAAGGTAGCAAACCAGAAGGCGGATCTACTCGGTGGGATTTTGACATGCAAAATCCCATTTCAAGCTATCTCGCTGCTCTGGTCATTGGTGATTATAGCAAACAATCTTTAACTTCTTCTTCTGGGGTGCCAATAGAGCTATATTATTATCCAGAAGATTCTACAGAATTTGAACCTACTTATAGATATACGAAAGAAATTTTTGATTTTTTTGAAGAGGAAATTGGAGTTCCCTATCCTTGGCAGAATTATAAGGAAGTCCCGGTAAAGGATTTTTTGTACGCGGGGATGGAGAATACGAGTACTACCATATTCAGTGATGTTTTTATTGTCGATGATACCGGTTTTCCAGATCGTAATTATGTAAACGTAAATGCACATGAACTTGCGCATCAATGGTTTGGGGATTTAGTAACAGAAACTTCAGGCACACACCACTGGCTACAGGAAGGGTTTGCTACATATTATGCTTTATTAGCTGAGCGTGAGATATTTGGAGAAAATTATTATTACTGGCAGTTGTATCAAACGGCAGAACAACTTAAGGATTTAAGTGATAAGGGTAAAGGTGAAAAACTCCTAAATCCCGGTGCGAGCTCTCTAACTTTTTATCAAAAAGGAGCTTGGGCCCTTCATATTCTACGAGAAAAAATAGGGTCTGAAGCATTTAAAAAAACTGTGCAATCTTATTTGGAAAAAAATCGTTTTGAAAATGTTGAAACATCCGATTTTTTAGAGGCAGCCAGAGCAGCTAGTGGTCAAGATCTTATTGATTTTGAAAAGGACTGGCTTAATCAAAGTGCATTTCAGGCAACGCAAGCTTTAGAATCGTTGAAGAAATCATCCTTTGTCCAAGATTATCTTCAGATTAATAGATTGCGTAAGGTTTCATTTGATAAGAAAAAAGAGCTATTGAAGCAGACTTTAACTTTTCCAGATGATTATATAGGTCAGGAAGCGGTTTATCAACTCGCAGAAGAACCCATTTCGCAAACTTTGTCGTTGTACGAATTGGCTTTTGACTCTAATAACCGTTTTGTAAGGCAGGCAATTGCTATTTCGGTACCTCAGGTTCCTGAAGCTTTAAGAGTAGACTATGAGACCTTGTTAGATGATAATTCGTACGTAACTCGCGAAGCTGCACTCATGGCATTATGGGCATCTTTTCCAAAACATAGAAGTGAATATCTAGATAAGCTGGAAGGGGTCGTAGGATTTGCAGATAAAAATATTGAAACCCTCTGGTTGGCGCTTTCATTGGCAACTCCAGGATATAAAGAAAATTCAAAACAGCAAAACTATCAGCAATTGGTTAATTATACGGGAGAGGAGTTCTCTTTTGAGATTCGTGAGCATGCTTTTCAATATCTATATCAATTGCAGTTGTACGAGGAGCAGAGTCTAACCAACCTTGTTGCTGGCTGCTTACATCACAATTGGCGCTTTGCCCAATCATGCAGGGGCATTCTCGATATGCTTTTAGAGGATACAAAGTGGAAAACCGCTATTAAGGATTTAAATGGACTTGCGGATAAAGAGGCTAAATTTCTAACTCAAAAATTACAATAATGCGCGCATTGGTTATTTCAGGCGGTGGAAGTAAAGGAGCTTTTGCGGGAGGTGTAGCTCAATACCTTATTGAAGAAGAAGGTAAAAAGTATGATTTATTTCTTGGTACTTCTACGGGTAGTCTGTTGATTTCTCAATTGGCAAATAATAAAATACAGCGTGCGTATGATATGTACACACAGGTAAATCAACATACTATTTTTAATGTGAATCCTTTTAATATTAAAATGAAAGGAGATCGGGAGTATGTATCCATTAATTACTGGAATACCATCTGGCAATTTATAAGAAGAAAAAGGACATTTGGTGAAAGTCGAAATCTTTTTAAGAATATTAAGAAGAATTTTTCAAAAGAGGAATTTGAAACTGTTAAGAGAAGTCCTATTGATGTAGTGGTAACAGTTTCTAATCTCACTAAAAATACTGTGGAGTATAAATCTATGGACAACTGGTCTTATGAGGATTTCTGTGAATGGATCTGGATTTCTTGCAATTATGTACCTTTTATGAGTTTAGTTGAAAAAAATGGCTGTGAATATGCTGACGGAGGCTTTGGTTGTATAGTGCCAATACGAGAAGCTATAAGAAGGGGTGCTACGGAAATCGATGCAATTATATTGGAGTCAGAGAATATGGAATACAATAAAGTATTGGGTCGTAATCCATTCTCGCTTATGGTCAATTTATTCGGTTTTTTAATGGATCAGGTAGAATATCACGATGTGGTGGTGGGTAAACTCGCGGCAATAAACAAAGATGTTCCGCTTAATCTCTATTATACACCTTCTAAGCTAACCGAAAACAGTTTGATATTCAATAAAAAATTGATGACTAACTGGTGGCAACAAGGTTGGGATTATGCTGCAGAAAAGGCAAAACAAGCTTTAGAAAACAAACTGAAAGATCTGGATGTGGCTGGATAATTTTTACTTCGAAACTAAAGGTTTAAGAGTCTCCCATACCGTATTTGCTACAATTTTATGACCTTGAGGAGTAGGGTGAATTCCATCAGGTTGGTTCAATCTAGAGATACCTCCTACATCTTTCAATAAAAAAGGAATAAGCTGAATATTATTTTTTTCGGCCAACTTGGGAAAAATATTTCTAAACTCTGAAGTATATTCCTGGCCCATATTAGGCGGAATTTGCATTCCTGCAAGAACTATTGCTGTATCAGGATTTTTAGTCTTGACGGCATCAATTATAGCTTGTAAATTTTTACGGGTCTCATCAAGGGGAATACCGCGTAATCCATCATTGGCACCTAATTCTAATACAAAAATATCCACATCCTGTTTGAGGACCCAGTCCAATCTGTTTTTTCCACTAGCAGTCGTTTCACCACTTAATCCTGCATTTATCACATCATAAGAAAGACTCAAAGAATCTAATTTTTGTTGAATTAGAGCAGGAAAAGCATCATTGGGATCTAATCCCATTCCTGCTGTCAGGCTATCTCCAAAAAACAAAATAGATTTTGAGATACTGTCATTTTCTACTACACTTTCAGTTTGTACAGTGTCTGTATCCTTCTTTTCTGACTTTTCCGTAGTTGTTTCTCCACAAGAAGTAAAAAGGATAAACGGCAAAAAACAACAAAACATTAACAGGGTTCTCAAGGCTCTCGGGATTAAAATTAAATTCAATTCGGTATTTTGTGATTTTTAAAAATACACACAAAGGTAGTAAGATGGCAAAGATATTAAACGTTCAGAACTTAGAGAAAACCTATTCCAGCGGTTCAAAAAAACTTACGGTGCTGCACGACATCTCGTTTGACATAGAAGAGCGGGAAACTTTTGCTATTGTAGGACCTTCGGGTAGTGGTAAAACTACGTTGCTGGGTCTTTGCGCCGGTCTCGATAAGGCAGATTCTGGCTCAATAACTTTATGTGGCGATGAACTCAGTGCTTTAAATGAAGATCAACGGGCAATGCTTAGAAACAGAAGTGTAGGTTTTATTTTTCAGGATTTTCAATTATTATCTACACTTACTGCTTTAGAAAATGTCGCTGTTCCCTTAGAATTGCAGGGAGCAAAAAATGCTATTGCAGTGGGGAAGGAGCTATTGGATAAAGTTGGGCTGGGAGACCGTTACAACCATTATCCTTCGCAGCTCTCTGGTGGTGAGCAACAAAGAGTAGCCTTAGCCAGAGCATTTTCAAATAAACCAGCAATTCTTTTTGCAGACGAACCAACAGGAAATCTGGATGCAGAAACTGGCGAAAAAGTAATCCAGTTGCTTTTTGATCTTAATAAAGACGCGGGCACAACTCTGGTGATTGTGACGCACGATCTAGAATTGGCACAAAAAACACAAACTATTCTGCGGTTAAAAGGTGGTCGTATAATTTCAAATCAAAGCGCAGCAACGTGGTAGATAAAACTAAAACCAGTTCTTCAAAAGCCCGCTTTTTCTGGCTTCTCAAAATGGCTTGGCGTGATGGTAAAGCCAGCGTAAACAGGCTGTTACTCTTTATGGCTTCTATTGTATTGGGTATTGCCGCCGTAGTTTCCATACAGGCCTTTGGAGATAGTCTAAAAAGCAATATTGCCCTTCAGTCCAAATCTTTAATGGGTGCAGATTTTATTATTGACAGCAACAATCCTCCCAATGAGAAAGTGACTAAAATAATAGATTCACTAGGTGGTGCCAATGCAAAAGAAATCAGTTTTCCCTCGATGGCTGCTTTTACAAAAAATGGTGCTACCAAGCTTATGCAAATACGAGGTGTTGATGGCGCATTTCCATTTTATGGAGATTTAGAGACCGAACCAGTTTCTGCCGCAAGATCATATCAAAATCAGGAGTCAGCTTTAGTCGATGCGACGGTAATGCTTCAACTAGGTATTAAACCGGGAGATAGCATTAAAGTGGGCGAAGTGACTTTACAAATAGCAGGAGCTTTAAAAAGTGTGCCAGGGAGTACTGCAATTTTTAGTTCGGTTGCGCCTCCTGTTCTTATACCCTATCGATTTATAGAAAAAACAGGGCTTGTTCAGCAGGGAAGCCGCTTAGATTATAAATTTTACTTTGTAGATCCAGATGGCAATATGGCGCAACTTGATAAAAAGTTGGATCCGATTCTTGATTTAGAAGATGCCGATCTTGATACGCATACATCTACCAGTGATAGAATGGGGCGTAGGTATGACAATTTTGGCAAGTTTCTTAATCTGGTGGCTTTTATAGCATTGTTGCTAGGCTGCGTAGGCATTGCCAGTGCCATAAATATTTACATTAAAGGAAAGCTGCGCGCTGTTGCGGTGCTTAAATGCATAGGTGCTACACAACTTCAAACTTTTTTGATCTATCTGATCCAGATTGGTATAATGGGCTTGATAGGAGGAATAATAGGTACTGGGATTGGTTTGTTGTTACAACAACTTTTTCCCTTACTGCTTGAAGGGCTTTTACCTGTGGATGTCGAAATCTCATTCTCCCCGCAGGTTATATTTATGGGGTTGATACTGGGTGTATTTATGTCAATTCTTTTTGCACTTTATCCGTTAATGAACACCTTATATGTATCACCATTGCAGGCTTTACGTTTTCAAGAGGGTGTGCAAAAAAAATCCAAAAGAGCTGCAGTATATGTTTCTATAGGTATAGTACTTTTTATTTTCCTAT
>CAXBEL010000238.1:0-6739 GCA_963974735.1 uncultured Flavobacteriaceae bacterium
TATAAAATTTTTATTCATCACAGAAGCTACTGTACTGTCTTCAAAGCATTCCTTTTCCATAACATGGCACCAATGGCAAGAACTATAACCTATACTTACTATAAGTAGTTTGTTCTCTTTCTGCGCGTCTTTAAGGGCTTGATCACTCCAGGGTTTCCAATTCACAGGGTTGTGCGCATGCTGCAGCAGGTATGGGCTGGTTTCATTAATGAGGTCGTTTGTAAATTGATGATCCACAGTGTTAGTATTTTTATTTTGACAGGACAGCAGAATTAGAATGGAAAAAATCGTGCTGATCAAGAAGCATTTTTTTAATGTCATAATTTTAAAAGTACAAATAAAATATCCCGTTACCAGCTAACTGATAACGGGATAAATTTAGCTTTTAAAAACGCTATTTTATTTCAAATGTGATTTTTAAATTTACTCTAAATTCTGTCACAGTATCACCTGTAACTTTTGCACTTTGTTCTTTAACATATACAGAACGTATGTTTTTAAGTGTTTTTCCTGCTTCTTTTACTCCATTTGCAGTTGCTTGTTCCCAGCTCTTATTTGAGCTGGCAAGAAGTTCTATTACTTTTAAAACGGCCATAATTATTTAATTTTGATTAAAATTTTAGTCAGAAGCTGAAGATACAATAATAAAAAGAGCAATTAAAATCAATCACATAATTTTAGAAAGGTCTCTGCCAAAACAAATGTTAACCGTTTATAGCCTCTACGCTGTTTATTTTGCCTTGAAGCATTTCTTTAAGCATTGTTTCAATTCCACTTTTTAAAGTGAATGTGGAAGAAGGACAACCACTACAAGCCCCCTGCAATATAACTTGAACATTACGGGTTCCAGGGTCATAATTTTTGAATACGATATTTCCGCCATCGCTTGCTACTGCAGGCTTTACATATTCTTCAATAATATTTATTATCTCTTTAGAGGTGTCATCTAGACTCTCAAATTCTTCTTCTTTTTTAGTTTCAACCTCTTGAGGTGTTTGTTCGAGATCTGCCGAAACTATTTCCTTTCCATCAGCAATATAGTTTGTTATGAATGCCCGTACGTCCTGAAAAACATCATCCCATTCTGTGACATCATATTTCTGAATACTAATATAGTTCTCATCCATAAAAACTTCTTTTACAAACGGAAAATGAAAAAGCGCTTGAGCTAAAGGAGCTTTTTTGGCTTCATCAATATTTTTAAATTCGAAAGTACCGGGTACTATTTTTTTATTGCTTACAAATTTTAAAACCGCTGGATTAGGGGTGCTTTCTGCATAAACGGTCACGGGAACTTTAGCCGCAGTTTCTTCTTCAATTATCACAAGCCCGTTATCATTAAGATAATCTTCTACCTGCTGAGAGAGTTCATTTTGAATATCAATCCACTCAACAATATTATATTTTTCAACAGCAACAAAATTTTGAGAAATATAAACCGTTTTTACAAACGGTAGGTAGAACAATTGTTGGGCAAGTGGTGAATTTTTTGCTTCATCTATATTTTTAAATTCATAACTGTTATGTCTAACTAAAAATGAATTTGCCTGAAATTTTTTAATAGCAGGATTTGATGTAGGTTCTATGGTAATGCTGAATTTACTCATCTTCTAATTTTTGACAAATTTACGCAAATCAACCTTCTTAGAATGTAAAAAGTTAATATGTGGCACTTACTCATTAATTTGTTATGTAGCGTTTACAATTCTATTATATTTACAGTATCAAGGCTTTAAAATTGAATGAACTTGATTAATTAATTTAAATTGTTTTGAAGAAATTTTTACCTATTCTATTTTTAGTTTTAGTTGTGAAATCTTACTCTCAAGTTGGGATTCCGGTGTATTCAGATTACTTATCAGACAATTTATACTTACTCCATCCTTCAATGGCAGGTGCAGCAAATGCCAATCAAATTAGGTTGACCGCAAGGCAACAATGGTTTGACGTTGATGATGCGCCAAATTTGCAAACATTAAGTATTAATGGTAGAATATGGGATAAAGTAGGCTTAGGGGTTATCGCTTTTGCAGATGAGAATGGGTATTTCTCACAAGAAGGTGTTTATGGGACGTTTGCTTACCATTTACTTTTATCTAGAAACGAAATAGATCTTAATCAACTCTCCTTTGGCCTTAGTGTAGGACTTATGCAAAATACAATAGATGAAACTCGGTTTGATCGTTCTGAATTTGATCCGATTATTTATGGCGGAAGTCAAAGTGATAAGTTTTTTAATGTTGATTTGGGGATGTCTTATTATTTCTTGAATTTTTACGCTCACGCCACTGTAAAGAACTTAGTGGTTCCAAATAAGGAGGGTTTGTTTAACAATGAACTGGAAAGTAGAAATCAAAGGCGTTACATAGGTTCTGCAGGGTATGTCTTTGGCAAATATAATAGTCCTTGGACTTATGAGCCTTCTCTAATGCTTCAGGCCACAGAAGAAACCCGAGAAGCGGCGGTCGATGTTAATTTCAAAGTTTACAGGGATTTGGATTGGGGTCAATTATGGGGTGGTTTATCATATAGGAGAAGTTTAGATGGAGCACAATATACAGATAATGGGAATTCTGTAAATAATCAAAAACTGCAATACATAACACCGTTTCTTGGTGTGAATTTTAAATCATTTGTCTTTGCTTATACCTATTCTTATCAAAACAATGACGTTGTACTGTCTAATGGAGGATTTCACCAGATAACCTTGGGTTATGACTTTGGTAAACGTAGAGAGCCTTATGATTGTAATTGTCCAGCTATAAATTAAAAATTGAGATATTCGACTGTTTTATTTGTGCTGATGTCTTGAGTCAAAAATTCTAAAACGTTAATGTGTGAATTGGAGTAGAGTTTATGCGAAGGATTTTGATTTATATCTGCCAGCATTTCCTTCTTACTGAGAACACTTTTTGTTTGGCGCGCAACAGCTTTTCCAGAGTCTATAATACTTACAGATTCAGGTAATAACTCTTTTAAAATGGGGACTAAGTATGGATAGTGGCTACAGCCTAAAACTAGATAATCTATATTTTTATCTACCATGGGTTCTAGACATTTAATAAGCAACTGCCGCATCTCTACACTATATAATTTTCCAGATTCTATTAATTCTACTATCCCTGTACCAATCACTTCTATCACTTCAATATCTTGAGCATAAAGGCTCGATGTTTCTGCAAAAAGAGCACTAGAGAGAGTGCCTTTAGTTGCTAATATTCCTACTGCCTTATTTTTAGAAGAAAGTGCAGCTGGTTTGATTGCTGGTTCTATACCTATAATGGGCACAGTAAATTTTGATCGTAGCTGTGTAATAGCATTTGTTGTAGCGGTATTGCAGGCAACTACAATTATTTTGCAATTCATTTTTAGCAAGCGCTCTGCATTTTTTATTGAAAGTTCTTGAATACCTAGTGGTGTTCTTTCGCCATATGGAGCATGTTTAATATCTGCTAGATAAATAGTGTTTTCATTTGGGAGCAATTGAATGATCTCTTTCCATATAGAAGTACCTCCCACGCCACTGTCAAAAATTCCAATAGGGTTGTTACGCATAGCCTAAAAATAAAAAAACTGCCCGAATAGGGCAGTTTTTTAAAAGGTATATATTTAGAATTAAATTCCTAAGTCTTTTTTGACGTCGGCCATAAGATCGTATCCATCTGCAAGGATTAATCCAGCACCTGTAGTACTATCCATTACATACTGATATCCTTTTGCTCTAGCCACTTTTTGAATTGCCGCACGAGCTTTCTCATAGATAGGCTTCATAAGGTCACCTTCCTTTTTTTGAAGATCACGCATTGCAGTCTGACGGTATTCTAATATTTTATTACGAGTTTGCTCTACTTCGGCCTGACGTTTTAAATTTTCTTCGTCAGTTTGCGTTTCTGCCTCACGACCGTAACGTTCCATAGTTTTTTGCAGCTCAGTTCCCATTTGTTGCATTTCTGCGTCGTAAGAACTCTGCAGTTTTTCAAGATCTGCTTGTGCTGCCTTATATGAAGGCATAGCAGTAAGTAATTCTTGAGTTGCAATATGTGCAATTTTAGAATCCTGCGCCTGAGCAAATCCATTCATTCCTAAAATTAGAGCTATTGCTACAACTAGGGTTTTCATTTGTTTCATTTCAAGTAATATTAAGTGTTAAAGTTATTTGCATTAATTTTAATTGTCGCCATCATTCCCGTCTGGGTCAGCACCTGGCGGACGAGGTGTATTATTTTTGCGAGCATTTATTACAGAATCCTTTTTCTTTTGTCTCACTTCAAGAATAGAATCTTTTCTGCGTTGACGCTCCTGTAGTATCTGTTGTCTGCGCTCTTCAGCTGTTTGTTTGGGTTCATTTGATTCTTGGGACTCACTATCAGAATTTTCATTCCTTTTATTTCTTCTCACCTCAAGAATAGAGTCTTTTCTTCGCTGGCGGTCTTCTAATAATTTCTGGCGTCTTTCATCAAAAGCTTTCTGTTTAGCTTCGCGATCAGCCTCTCGTTGAGCTTTACGCTCATCAATTAATTTTTGACGTTCAGTCTTTTGGGCTTCGGCTTCTCTTTCCCTTTCGGTAACTTCTCTTTCTTGTTCTACCGTGCGTGATTCGTCCCTTTCTAATTCATCTCTATCTGCTCTATTATTAACCTGTGTTCTTTTAGAAGCTCTCGTGATGCTTAATAAGACCTGATCACTAATGTCGTGGCGTTCATTTGCATATAACATCACAAGTTCTGCCGATTTATCAAAGACAAAGTCATATTGTCTGTTTTTTGATATTTCTTGAACGGCATTAAATACCTGATCCTGCACAGGTTCTACAAGATTACTTCGTTGAATCATTAAGTCACCGCGTGGTCCAAACCGGTCTTGTTGATATTTTAGAAGTTCACCTTCCATAAAAGATATCTCCTCTTCTCTTTCATCTATGAGCTCTTGGGTTAAAAGTACGCGCTCATTTTCAAGAGTCTTTTTCATTTGCTCTATCTCTCCACTTTTTTTCTCAATGTCAGTTTTCCACTGATTTACTTTTGAATCTAATTGCGTTTGAGCTTCTTGATATTCTGGTACATTTTCTAAGATATAATCCATATCTATATAACCTATTCGAATACTTCGTTGAGCTTCTACAGATAAGCCCGCTAAAAGCAGAACCGTAAATAATAAAGCAACTTTGTTTCTCATAAGCATTGATGGTATTAGAAAATATCGTGCCAAATTAGAATTGCTGTCCTATGATAAAGTGTGTTTCCCATCCATGTGCACCTTCTAAAGTACCAGGAACAGGATCAAATCCATACCCGAAATCAATACCCAGCAGTCCAAAAGCAGGCATAAAGATACGAACACCAGCACCAGCTGATCTACTCACTAAGAACGGATTATAATCTTTAAAATTGTCAAAAGAGGCTCCCGCTTCACCAAATGCCAACACATAAATAGAAGCAGAGGGTTTAAGCGTTATTGGGTATCTTAATTCAAATTCAAATTTATTATATACAGTCGCTCCATCATTAGAAGTTAGTCCACTGCTAGGATCACGATCTATAGGAACAACAGATTGATTGGGATAACCTCTAAGACGTATTACCTCTCTACCATCAAGCGCATAACCTCCAAGACCATCACCACCTAAAAAGAATCTATCAAAAGGAGGAATGCCTCTATCGTTATTATAAGCTCCTAAGAATCCAAATTCTGCTTTGCTACTAAGAACTAGCTTCCCAACCAATTGGGTAAACCATTGACCTTCGAATTTGATTTTGTAATACTCTAACCAGTTAAATCGTTGCTGGTCAATATTTGCTATTGCTTCATTATCGTTATTTTCAATAGCTTCACTGCGTTGATCTGCTAATTCTTTATAATCGGTTCCGTTCCAAAGTGAATATGGGGGTGTCAATTTTGCCGTTAAACTAAATTTTGATCCAGTTCTAGGGAATATTGGGTTGACATCACCTTCATTACGTGAAATACCAATGGTATATGCTAGATTTTCAGCTGAACCATTTCCAAATGTAAATAGTCCTACGTTATAATTTTTTAAATCAAAATGCTGAAAACTAATAGCGTGTGATATCGTAAAGAAGTTATCGGGCTTTTCAAGTCTTTTTGCCAAACCAACAGAACCACCAGTTATTAGAAATCTACGGTCACGATCTACATTAGTTCCCCGAGAATCATAGTTGTAAAGATATTGCACACTATGAGAGAAAGATAACTGTAATTGCACAGGTTTCTTACCACCTAACCATGGTTCTACAAGTGAAGCACTATACGTCTGGTAATACGTACTTGCTTGCGCTCTTAAACTAAATTTCTGACCATCTCCCATAGGAAGTGGTTGGTACGCATCTTTATTAAATATATTCTGAATGGAAAAGTTGTTGAAGGAAAGCCCTAAAGTCCCTACAAAACCACCACCACCATAACCACCTTGTAGTTCTATCTGGCTTGCTCCTTGTTCTACCAAGTCGTAATTAATATCTATTGTACCGTTATAAGGATCTGCATTAAGAAATTCCGGATTTAATTGTTCTGGATCAAAAAATCCTGTTTGACCTAATTCTCTAACAGTCTGTAAAACTGCTTGCTGACTATAACGTTGACCAGGACGAGTACGCAAACTTCTATAAATAACATGGTCATTGGTCTTGTCATTACCTGTTACAGTAATACGATCAAAGTAAGCAAGTTTACCTTCGGTAATACGTATTTCAAAGTCAATGGTATCATTTTCCACATTTAC
>CAXBEL010000239.1:0-6724 GCA_963974735.1 uncultured Flavobacteriaceae bacterium
CAGCATAAGGACCATCCCAAAAGAGACGGCGCGGTTTTTTAACATTCGCACAACGGTCTGTTTTTTCTCTCTCACATTCCAAATCATATTCATTGCCTTTTTCATCTGAAAAAAGACACCTGTTGCACCATAGATCAATGCACCTAATCCTATAATAATTGTAACCCAATTCCCGTCGTTAAGTGTGGCTTTACTTATCATGTCCTCAATCGCCTCAGCAGAATCCGGACCAATATATCCTGCAATTTGTTGACTCACTTTGCCCTGTACTGCTTCCCGTCCAAAAAAGTAGCCTGCAACAGTAGTAACAATCATAAGAAGGGAAGGGAGGGAAAATAAGGTGTAATATGCAATAATTGCACTACGCGCAAAAGGATCATTACGATCCCACGCGGTATACGTTTTCTTTATAAAATTGAATATATAAACTGATTTTTTAAAAACTCGATTCATGGATTTTCATCTTCTAAAAAAGGTTCTAGAATAAAGTTTAATTCCCTTACTGCATCTAAATCAATATTTGTGTCTGCGGGATCTTCATCTTGTTTAATTAATCTTGGTATGGGCAGATCGGGATCTCTCTCTGGTAGGGGCTGTTGGGCACGGTTTAAAATCTGCTCACATAAAGCAGCTATTTTATTATATTCATTTCTGGTTATTTTGAGTAATGTATAATATCCCTCATCTTCAATCCCGTCCACAGTATTTTCTTCTGAAACCGGAGTGTATTCTAATTTGTTTTGAGTAATAACATACTGGTTGCCTTTATTGTCCATATATGTATAAACGGGCAAATTCATTTCAGTTTCCACCGAAGAATTTAAGGCTTGAGAGGTTGCTCCACAGCCCAAAATAAATGGAAAAACTAAAACAAAAATTAAGGTATAATTAAATTTCACAATATTCTTTGAATGGGTTTGTTAGTTTAAAGTACAAAAGCTTTTCTTGTCGGGTTTAGCTTTTATTGATAGTTTAACGTTTGATATATAATCCCGAAATAATTGTAGTTTTGCATAACCCTTAAAATTTACTATGTCAGATTTTTGGTTCTACTTTAAAATTGGGCTTGAACACGTCCTTGACTGGAAAGCCTATGATCATATTTTATTTCTTATAGTTCTAACGGTACCCTATCTCTTTAAAGATTGGAAGCGCGTTTTCTTACTGGTAACCCTATTTACCGTAGGCCATACGTTGTCACTTATACTTTCAGTTTATGGTGTAGTACGTGTTAATACAGGTATTGTTGAGTTCTTGATTCCCATAACCATTTTGGTCGCTGCACTGTATAATGTGTTTACAGCAGGAAAGGGAGCTCAGAAAGATAAGTTGGGAATCCTTCTCATTACTGCTTTATTCTTTGGGCTAGTTCACGGACTAGGATTTTCGACATTTTTTAAACAACTCACCGCGCATTTAGCGAGCAGGCTTTTGCCACTTGCAGAATTCGCACTGGGTATCGAAGCAGCACAATTAATTATTGTTTTAATTGTTTTAATTCTAAGCTTTATTTTCCAAACCGTATTTAGGTTCTCTAGAAGGGATTGGGTAATGGTGATTTCTGCCGTTGTATTGGGAATGATAATCCCAATGGCAATAGCAAATTATCCGTGGTAAAGAACAACTTATTGATGCGTAAGCGGTTTTAGTTTTTTATATTCGCAAGCGCACAGGTTTTTTGCGTAATAAGCAAATAAATGAAAGACCATTTGGATTTAATATCAGTGTCAGAAAAACAACTGAAATATGACGTCGCTTATTTACGTATGGCGCGTGAATGGGCAAAACTATCTTATTGCAACCGCAGACAGGTAGGGGCAATCATCGTTAAGGATAAAATGATTATTTCAGATGGCTATAATGGTACTCCTACTGGGTTTGAAAACATTTGTGAGGATGAGGAGGGATATACAAAATGGTATGTGCTTCATGCGGAAGCAAATGCAATATTAAAAGTAGCTTCTTCCACTCAATCTTGTAATGACGCTACGTTGTATATAACCATGTCGCCCTGTAAAGACTGTAGTAAATTGATTCATCAAGCGGGTATAAAAAGACTGGTTTACCATGAAGGTTACAAGGATGACAGTGGACTTAAATTTTTAGAACGGGCAGGAGTTTCTATAATGCAAATAGAGAATTTGGATTCTTAATGGGAGGCTATCAAAAAAAATATTTACCCTTGTTTATAGGCACAGCAATAGCTGTGGGTATTTTTGTTGGAAGTCAACTTAATTTTAGCAGTACGCCTAATATTCTTCTTGGCGGAAATGCAAAAAAGGAAAAACTCAATCGGCTAATAGACTACATAGAATATGAGTATGTAGATCCAATTAATACAGATAGTATTGTAGATGTAACGGTTAACGGAATTTTAGAAAATCTGGATCCACATTCAGTTTATATTCCACCCAGTGAGTTGCAACAGGTTTCTGAAAGTATGAAAGGGGACTTTGTAGGTATAGGTGTGACTTTCTATACCTTCCGAGATTCGATCGCGGTCATTCAGGCCATTGAAGGTGGACCCAGTGCCCAAGTGGGAATAAAAGGTGGCGACCGTATAGTTTATGCAGATAATACGTTACTCACAGGCAACGCAACTACAGATGATTCCCTCACAGATAAGTTGAAAGGGAAAATAAATACAACAGTAGATTTAAAAGTTAAACGTCCAGGTAAGAGGCAATTATTAAGCTTTAAAGTTACGAGGGATAATGTACCCTTAAGAAGTGTGGATGCCAGTTATATGCTAACTGATAAATTGGGTTATATAAAAATTAATCGATTTGCAGAAAGCACTCCAGAAGAATTTAGGAAGGCAATAAGAAAGCTTAAGAAAAAAGGAGCGACCAGTCTGGCAATGGACTTAAGAAATAATCCTGGAGGATATATTTCTGCTGCAGAGAAAATAGCAGATGAATTTCTGGAAGATGATAAATTGATTCTATTTACTAAAAACAAAACCGGTAAAATAGAAAATTCATTCGCAACAGATGAAGGTGAGTTTGAGGATGGTCAGGTATATGTTCTAATTAATGAAAATTCTGCTTCAGCAAGTGAGATTGTTGCAGGGGCTTTGCAGGATAACGATAAAGGAACTATTGTAGGCCGAAGGTCTTTTGGTAAAGGTCTTGTTCAGAGGGAAATGGATTTGGGTGATGGTAGTGCTATACGCTTAACGATTGCAAGATACTATACCCCTACGGGAAGGAGCATTCAACGTCCTTATGATCACGGAAATAAGGCTTATTATGAAGATTATCTTTCTCGTTATAAAAATGGGGAAATGATAAGTGTTGACAGTATTCAGGTGGCTGACAGTCTAAAATTTAAAACCCCTAAGGGCAAGATAGTTTATGGTGGTGGAGGTATAATTCCAGATGTGTTTGTCCCGAAGGATACAGATTATGAAAAAGAAACTCTGGATTATTTATTGTTTTCTGGCAGAATGTCCCGTTTTGTTTTCGAATTATTAGAACAGCGACGTCCATTTTACAATACCTTGTCTTTATCAGATTTTAAAGAGGACGTACAGATAACAGATAAGAATATCAATGATTTTGTATCTTATGCCGCCGACAGAGGAGTTAAGGTACGTGTAAGGAATTATAAAGACGAATTAAAGCGCTATCTGAAAGCTTTAATGGCTCAGCAGTTGTTTAATAATAATGTTTATGAGCAAATGCTAAATGAAGATGATCGCAGTATTAAAAAAGTAATAGAAATCAGCCAAAAATAATATGGTAATTATAGCTTCTATATTTGTTTTTTGTATCGCTGCAGTATTCCGATTACTCGACAATAGTGCAGGTTTGCTTATCTCAAATGGAATATCTGTAAGTCCATTTTATCTTCCTGCAAGAAGTGTTAAAGAGGAAATAGCAAAGATTGAGGATAAAAAACTTGTGGCCAAATTACGAAGGACACTCATCTATCAAAAACTGCATACAATTTTTCTAATACTATCAATTCTTACGTTTATTGCAGGGGTAATTTATGAGTTTATAAACCCCACG
This sequence comes from uncultured Flavobacteriaceae bacterium, assembly GCA_963974735.1. Classification (GTDB taxonomy): domain Bacteria; phylum Bacteroidota; class Bacteroidia; order Flavobacteriales; family Flavobacteriaceae; genus Leeuwenhoekiella. The sequence goes on from CAXBEL010000239.1 coordinate 4,017, forward strand.
CTAGTCTATATGTTTTATTGATTTAAACACGTTTATTTTTTTCGGCGATTTTTCTTGAAATCAATAAGATGATCAATAGAACTGCGGCACATGCACAGGCCATAACACATATAGCCGCTATTAAACTATTCCCTTCAAAAGGTGCTTCATAATTGATGTTTGTCAAGTTAAAAGCGAGAAGTGCTATTGATAAAGCAAGTATAATATAGATAGCAATTTTCATAAATAAGTTTATTTAAAAAGTCCTTGAATATTGGCAGTAAATAGTTTTACCGCTATTGCAAGCAAAATTACGCCAAAGATTTTACGTATTACATTAATACCTTGTTTACCCAAAATACGCTCTATTTTTCCTGAGGATTTTAAGACGAAGTAAACAAAAATAATATTTACAAATATCGCTACAATTATATTCTCAACCGCATATTCTGAGCGTAGTGATAATAGCGAGGTCATTGTTCCTGCACCAGCAATAAGAGGAAAAGCAAGAGGAACAACCGCAGCTGTTTCTGGTGCGTCATCTTTATAAAGCTGAATCCCCAGAATCATTTCCAGGGCTATGAAGAAAAGAATAAAACTACCCGCTACGGCAAAAGAATTTACATCAATCCCAATGAGATTAAGAATCTCCTTACCAATAAATAGGAAAAGCACCATTAAAATAGCAGCAACAATAGCTGCCTTTTCACTTTGAATATGACCTACTTTTTTTCGTAAATCGATAATTATAGGAATACTTCCCACTATATCTATTACCGCAAAGAGAATCATACTTGCTGTAAATATTTCCTTAAAATTTAATGCCATGATCTGAGGTTTCAAAATTTGCGGCAAAAGTACTTTTATTTCAATGATTTATTAGTGTTGACGATGTAATATTTAACCTTAATTTCATCATCCAAAAATGTACCTTTGCGGTATGTTTCAAATAGGAAAAACAATAGTGTCAGAAGACGTAATCCAAAAGGATTTTGTCTGTAATCTTTCCGCATGTAAAGGAGAGTGCTGTATTGCTGGTGAGGCCGGAGCTCCCTTAGAAAAGGAAGAAGTAGATAAACTGAAGGAAATCTATCCTAAGGTAAAACCTTTTTTACGTCCCGAGGGAATTAAAGCAATAGAAGAACAAGGTACACATATAAAAACAGATCTGGATGAACTTGAAACTCCCCTAGTTAATGGTGCAGAATGTGTTTATGTGACATTTACTAAAGAAGGTGTCGCTTCTTGCGGAATTGAGGATGCATATAATGCTGGAGAAATAGATTTTCGAAAGCCAATTTCCTGTCATTTGTACCCGGTACGTATTCAAAAATACAGTCAGTTTTCTGCAGTGAATTATCATAAATGGCCTATTTGCGATGATGCTTGTTCATTGGGTAAGGAGTTGCAGGTGCCTGTGTATAAGTTTACAAAGGCTGCTCTCGTGCGTAAATTTGGGGAGGAATGGTATGCAAAGTTAGAAGAAGTAGCCCATCAATTGAAGCAGAAATAATGCAAAGCAAGCTTCCGCATACCGGGATGTCCATTTTTTCTGTAATGAGCAGTATGGCGGTTAAGCACGATGCTATTAATCTTTCCCAAGGCTTTCCCGATTTTCCAACAGATCCAGAGCTTGTAGAACTTGTAGCCGAAGCAATGCGTTCTGGTTATAATCAGTATGCGCCTTTAGCTGGAATATTTAGTTTGAGGGAGACCATTTGTGAAATGGTTCAAAACCAGCATCAAAGAATATACAATCCTGAAACAGAAGTAACCCTTACGGTAGGAGCATCTGAAGCTTTATACACAGCTATAACTGCCTTTGTTAATCGTGGTGATGAGGTTGTGGTGCTAAAACCTGCTTACGACACGTATGAGCCGACTATACTTTTACAAGGCGGTATCCCTGTTCCGGTTCAATTGGACGCTCCGTATGATCATGTAAATTGGCAGAAGGTTAAAGAGGCCATTACTGATAAGACCAGGATGATTATCATCAATACCCCACACAATCCCAGCGGGATGATGTTTTCAAGGCAGGATATGTTGGAGTTAGAGAAGTTGGTAAAAGGAACAGATATTCTTATTTTGAGTGATGAGGTTTATGAGCATATCGCATTTGATAGTAGGGAGCATGAAAGTGTAGCCCGATTTCCAGCTTTAGCAGAAAGAGCTTTGATTACAGCATCATTTGGAAAAACTTTTCATACTACGGGGTGGAAAATGGGATATTGTCTTGCACCCAAAGAATTGATGGCGGAATTTCAAAAAATACATCAGCTTACTGTTTTTTGTGTACATCATCCCACCCAACGGGCATTAGCAACATACTTAACAAATCCTGATACGTATTTGCATCTTGGAGAGTTTTATCAAAAAAAGAGGGATAAATTTCTTTCTTTCATTGGTGGTTCTCGATTTCAATTTACTCCTGCGCAGGGAACCTATTTTCAATTATTGAATTACTCTGCAATTACAGATGAAAATGATGTTGATTTTGCTGAACGCTTAACGAAGGATAAAGGTATTGCCAGTATTCCTGTTTCAGTTTTTAATGTAAATAATCAGGACGACAAGCTCTTGCGTTTTTGCTTTGCCAAATCTGATGAGACCTTGGAGAAAGCCGCCGAAATCCTGAATAGCATTTGAAAATTTGCTTATTTTTGCTCCCCCTTGGCCTCGTAGTTCAATGGATAGAATAGAAGTTTCCTAAACTTTAGATGCAAGTT
>CAXBEL010000240.1:0-6657 GCA_963974735.1 uncultured Flavobacteriaceae bacterium
TTTAAAGTTAGTAAATTCGAATAATGAACTGTCCTATTTTTAGGGAAGCCTACAACAAGAGTTTAAAATAAAAGGTATGATTTGTAGCCGTTGTTTAAAAGTTTTAAATAATGAGCTGAACGCGACAGGAGCCAAGGTATTAGATATTCAATTAGGGAAAGTTGTAATCAATTATAGACCTGAAAAAATAAATCGTTCAATTATCGAGCACATAATTGTTGGGAATGAATTTGAAATAATAACAAGCGATAATGAAATCCTTGGAGAGCAAACAAAGAGATGGATCATAAATTATATATATAATTCCGATTTGAACACAAAACTTTCCTCATACCTAAATTCTCATATTAATAAAAGTTACAGTTTTATTAGCGATAATTTTTCAAAAATATTTGAATATACTGTTGAGCGTTATGCTTTAACAATAAAAATAGAAAGAGCAAAAGAGCTTATTGAAATGGGTGAGCTAAATTTTACAGAAATAGCATATTGTTTAGGGTACCAAAACCTTTCTGCTCTATCACGCCAATTTAAACAGGAAACTGGTGATACAATGAAAAAATATAAGGAAAAACGAGGAGTCAGAACTCCCTTAGATAAAATAAGATAAAACATTCATGATATATAATAAACATTAATGATGCAATAGGAATACTTTTATAATTTTTACCAAAATTTTATGATTATAAAAAAAACAAAAATAGTTAAAGTGTTATCAAGCCATATATTATTTGGCCTACTTGTTTTTTATTTCATCCTGCATCCTTTAACCATGGCTATCTATGGTTTTGAATGCGCACAAGAAAAATATACATTCAATGAACTATTAAGTATGATGGGAGTAATTTTATCAAAGACATTTTCCTTTGAAATGCTTCCAATGTCATATATATTTATTGTGGTTGGGATAATTTTTGGCTTAATCTCAGGTCTATACTGGTTTAATATCCTCCATAAAAAGGTCATCAATCAGAGACAACACCGCATTTTAAATGCTGATGCTTTAATTCTCATTAAAAATGGCGAAAATAATTATGTTGAATTCAAATCATCCATAAGGTATGATTTTCTCAAAAAAACAACTAATAGGGATTTAGAGCTAGTGATTGCAAAAACCATAGTTGGTTTTATGAATGCTCAAGGAGGTAAGTTAATTATAGGTGTTGAGGATAATATGGATATTATTGGTTTACAAAAAGATATGAACACTTTAAAGCATAAAAATCCAGATGGTTACGAGCGTAAGGTCTATGAAATAATAGCTACCTATATTGGCGCTGAATTTAGCAGTTTGTGCCAAGTTGATTTTCATAAGATTAATGATGAATTTATATGCATCATACGCATAAATAATTCTAAAGAACCTGTTTACATGTCCGTTTCAAATAAAACCACTTTTTATTTAAGAACCGGCAATTCAACCAACCCACTTACAGTAAGGGAAACCGTTAAATATTTAAAAATTAGAAAACATGAATAAATTACTATCCATCACCACATTGATAAGTTTAGTTTTAATCTCATGCAATAATTCCAATAAAAACAAAAAGAGTGAAAATACTGATAAAGAATTGTCAAAACAAAAAACTACTGAACAGTGGAGCTATTCAGGTGAATCTGGACCCGAATTTTGGACTCAGCTAGAAAAGGAATCAGATTGCGGTGGTCAATATCAATCTCCAATAAATATTAATACTACTAACTCTGAACTAATTACCAATGATATTAAAGTTTCTGATTTTCATTATGAAAAAGCAACGGATATTCAGTCCGTTAAAAATAATGGACATACAATTAAATACAACTTTACTTCCAATGAAAACACGATGGCCTATGATGGTGGAAAATATTTGTTAAAACAATTTCATTTTCATTCGCCTTCTGAGCATACTATTAATGGAATTCGCTATCCCTTAGAGCTACATATGGTACATTATGATAATGATAGTGGCGAATATTTGGTATTTGCAATAATGGCACAACAAGGTGATCCCAGCAAAACTTTTGAGTTTTTAGGACAGTTCCTTCCTTTAAAACAAGGAGAAACAAAGACCGTAAATAAATCTCAACAATTAAGTTATGCACTAAATGAAAGTATTGATGGCGCACTATATAATTATAGAGGTTCATTAACAACACCTCCTTGCACAGAAAAGGTTAATTGGTTTGTATTGGAAAAACCCATTAGTGTTTCTGAAGAGCAAATAAAAATGCTAAGTATTTCTATGCCAATAAACAATTATCGTGATATACAACCCTTGAATGATCGAAAAATTAATAAAATAATGCCTTTAGCGACAAACTAATTATAACTAATTAATCTTTAAAACTATTTACTATGAGAACACTATTATTAACGCTATTTCTAAGTGCAGGACTTATTGGACAAGCACAAACCGATGAAATGTCTGTAGAAGGAAATGTTGAAAATCTTCCTGTACATGAATATACATTGACCATCGATCAACAGATTGTAAATAAAGCAGGGAAAGATGTTGTGGGCATGACCATTAATGGTCAAATACCTGGCCCTACCCTAGAATTTATTGAAGGTGAATATGCCATAATCCATGTGAAAAATAATATGGATGTTGAAACCTCTATTCACTGGCATGGATTATTATTGCCAAACTTCTATGATGGAGTACCTTATATAACTACTCCACCAATTGAGCCGGGAGAAACGTTTACCTATGAGTTCTCAATTAAACAAAATGGAACTTATTGGTATCATTCTCATACCGGTTTACAGGAACAAAGTGGGGTTTATGGGTCTATAGTTATACAACCTAAAGAAAAAACATTAGACTATGATAAGGAATTGGTTGTAATGTTATCTGATTGGACCAATGAAAAACCTAAAACCGTCCTGCGCTATTTAAAGAGAGGGTCTGAGTGGTTTAATATAAGAAAAGGAACTTCTACACCTTTAAATCAAGTAATTGCCAGAGGGGCATTGGGTGCTCAGCTAAAATTTTGGAAACAGCGCATGAATAGTGCAGATATAGCTGACATTTATTATCCTGCGTTTCTAATTAACGGTGAGCAAACCTCTGAACACCCAGAGTTTAAACCTGGAGATAAAGTACGTTTACGTGTTATTGATGGTGGAGCTTCAACTTCGTTTTGGATGACTTTTGGCGGTGAAGACCCTATTTTGATAGCAGCAGATGGAAAAGATGTAGTGCCAGTTAAGCATAACAAGACCTTCATAGGTATTGCTGAAACTTATGATTATATAGTAACCATACCACAAGATGGAAAAATAGAATTCAAAATCACGGCGCAAGATGGGTCTGGTACAGCATCGACTTTTCTTGGAAGTGGAAAAATCTATCCAGCCCCAGAAGTTCCAAAACCAGATAAAATTGCCTTAATGCAAAAGATTGCCAAAATGAAAATGAGAATGGGCGCACCAGCATTAAAATATAGACCAAACATTGATGAACCTTATAAAATGGCAGAAAATTGGGGAATGAAGGGCGAAAAATCTATGGGGAAAATGAGCAATATGCCTATGGATAATAAAGTAGAAAAACCTGCTAATGGCATGGAGAATATGAATATGAATATGAAGGAAGGTAAAATGGATATGAATAAAGAAACAAAAATGAGTCCCATGAAAGGGATGAATGCTTTTTCAGAATATAATTATGACTATTTAAAATCCCCCAACAAAACCTCATACGATAAGGATGTGCCTGTTAAAGAAATTTTGCTGAATCTTACTGGGAATATGCAACGTTATATCTGGAGTTTAAACGGAATACCACTATCAGAGGCAGATAAAATTAAGATTGAAGGCGATCAAGTAACTCGTATTACATTTAATAATCTTACTATGATGCATCACCCTATGCACTTACACGGTCACTTTTTTAGGGTTATTAATGAGAATGGGGAATATTCCCCTTTAAAACATACGGTAAATGTACCGCCAATGTCTAAGATTACCATAGAGTTTTATGGTAATGAATATGGAGACTGGTTTTTTCATTGTCATATATTATACCATCTTGAAGCAGGAATGGCTCGTGTCGTAAGTTATGGGACACCAAGAGACAGCCGAATGAAGGAATTTCCGGCGTCTACTGCCGTTGCCGAAACTGATAAATTTTATACTTGGGGCATTGTAGATGCTGCATCAAATTTAGGGCGTATCAACTTAGTTAGTTCTAATATTCGAAATCAATTTAACCTAGGTGCGGAGTTTGGTTGGAACAAAAATATGGAGGCAGAATTTACGTATCAAAGATACCTTTATGACTATCTAAGTGTTTTTGGTGGTGTTAATATAGAAAATGCAACACCTGATAGCTATGATAGTTTTAATACAACTGCTGTGGCAGGAATCCGTTTTTTAACTCCATATCTATTTTCTCTAGATGCTAGAATAGATAGTCAATTACGTCCTAGAATTGGTGTTGGGAGGAGTATTATGTTATTTAAAAAGTTTTTGGCTTTTGGGTACTATGAGTATACTTTTGATTTTGGATGGGTAAATACCTTGCCCAATAATAATAATTTTAGTGGTGAGTCTTTATGGAGCGCTGGTGCGGAGTATATGTTGTCTAGAGATTTTTCTTTAATGGCGAGTTACGATAGTCGTTTTGGAGGAGGAGCTGGCTTGTCTGTCCGATTTTAATAAATTATAAATGCATAGCAATTATTCAAAATTGGCAGTGCTACTGCTAATCGTTGCTTTCTTGGTAAATATTTTAGAGATATACTGCCAATAAAAATATTTAAAATAAAACCTGAGACATCAACGAAATGAAAAAACCTAAAAAAGAGAATCCCATAAAAGAAAATAACAAACTGTCCCTAATCGGTTCTATATCTCTAGGCACAGGTGTAATGATTGGTGCCGGAATATTTGTGCTTATGGGCCAGATAGCTGAGTTGGTTGGAGATTTATTCCCAATTGCCTTTATTGCTGGTGCCATTGTGGTAGGGTTCAGTTCATATTCTTATGTAAAGTTCTCTAACGCATATCCATCCTCTGGAGGTGTTGTTAAATTCTTCAATAGAGCGTATGGCCCAGGAACGACAACGGGTGTCTTTTCCCTGTTGATGTATGTTTCAATGGTGGTTTCAGAAAGTTTAGTGGCCGGTACTTTTGGAGCTTACACGCTTCGGCTATTTCCCGAAAGTTTTGCCGGCTATGCATCCATTCTCGGTATTCTACTTTTGGTAACTGCCTATATATTGAATATTTTAGGTAATAAAGTTATTGGAACAACAGCAACCTTTACAGCAATTATTAAGGTTGCTGGTATTGCGTTGCTAGCCATTGCAGGCCTAATAATTTCTGGGATTGCAGATATTACTGGGAATTATATTCCTAATAATTCCGAAGCGTTGCCACGAGGATTCAGCTTTGTAGCTGCGTTGGCATTATCAATCCTTGCTTATAAAGGATTCACAACAATAACCAATCAAGGTGGAGATATTAAAAACCCTCATAAAAACCTTGGTAGATCCATTGTATATTCTATTCTTATCTGTACTGTTATATATGTGGCATTGGCACTTTCTGTTGCAGGAGGTTTAAGCATCCCTGAAATAATCAAGGCAAAAGATTATGCCTTGGCAGCGGCAGCAAAACCTGTCTTTGGAGATTGGGGTTTATGGATTACCATAGCCATAGCAATTGTTGCGACCTTTTCAGGCGTTTTAGCGAGTATGTTTTCAGCATCTCGTTTATTGGGAATGTTAAGCAATATGAAACAAGTGCCATCCTTAAAAAAACTAGGAAACTTTAAGAATCCTGCTCTCATATTTACAGCCTCTCTTGCCATATTACTGACTGCCTTGTTTGATTTAACGAGGATTGCTTCTATAGGAGCTATTTTTTACCTTATAATGGATATAGCCATTCATTGGGGGCTTTTCCGCCACTTAAAAAAGGATGTGAAATTTCAACCTATCATTCCGTTAATAGCCATTGTAATGGATATAGCCGTACTCGTTGCCTTTCTATATTTAAAATATCTCAACGATCCGATGGTGCTTATAGTTGCAGCAATTGGAATTATATTAATATTTGTTGCGGAACGTCTTTTTATGAAGTCGCATACAGATAATGAAGGTAATATGGAAATGGGAATGGAAACCACCAAATCAAAGAACTAAAAACAAAATTAACATCAATTAATAAACCTTTTGGAGTATGAAGATTTTTAAAAGAATTGCCATTGTGTTATTAATTGTACTTGTGGGCATCCAATTTGTACCCACAATGCGCAATCAAAGTGACACGATACCAAGAACCGATTTCATGCTGGTAAATGATGTACCAGAAACAATTCAAAAAAAGTTACAAGTATCCTGCTATGATTGCCATAGTAATAACACCCAATACCCTTGGTATAATAAAGTACAACCTGTTACTTGGTTTTTAGAAGGTCACATTAAAGAAGGGAAAGCTGAACTTAATTTTAACGAATGGGATTCATTATCAAACCGAAGAAAGAAAAGTAAACTTCGATCAATTATTAAACAAATAGAAAGCGGAGAAATGCCTTTGGATTCTTACACCTTAATTCACAAAGACGCAAAGTTTTCAAAGGAAGAAACGAATGAAATAATCAATTTTATCACACAATTAAAGGATAATTTATAAACAATAATTAAATAAAAATAAAATGAAAAATT
>CAXBEL010000241.1:0-6648 GCA_963974735.1 uncultured Flavobacteriaceae bacterium
AATAGAAACGGCAGAACGGAAGTTTATGCGAAAAAAACTACAGCTAACAAAGAACTGAGTTAAAAAACAAGTCCTTTTAAGCTAATGTACTCATTAATTTTCGTCATATATCAATCCTGATTTTGCGATTGTAAAATACTTGTTTCAACAGTTTCTTGGCTACAGCAATAGGGGCCCGTTTTTTACTTTTCCCCTTGACCACTAACCGCTTCTCAACATGCCTTATTTTGCATACAAGCTGACAAGGCACAGAGAAAAATCAAATTACAAAGTTTTTATTGCCTATTTCACTAATCTTACTCCATCCCCTTGCTCCCCAAAACCTAATGTTAGATGTTATACCTACATTACTGCAGATAGAATCGGTAGTTTCAATTCTATAGATAATTGGTAATTAAGATCTCAACCCAGCGGTGAGCATCTTCAGTATTTAGTTGAGTCAGTTAAAATAATTATTCCTATCCTAATAGTATAAAAAGTTCAGTATTTCTAAAAAAATAGGATTGCTGAGCAAATCGAATAAAACCAAAAACCCTTTGTCGATATATTCTGCCTTTAATAGTGTTAAATATATTTCGTTATAGTGTCTTTTATCTATTATTTTATATATTTAGACCATCAATACCCCTTATTATGAAAGAAAATTCTGAATTTCTAAATTTTATTCATCCAGAGCCATATTTATTGGATACAGAAAGTTCGCAACTGGAATTGCATATAGAATCCTCTAAGGCTTCCAATAATCAAAAATTCAATAAGCGTCAATTTAATAAACGTAGTAGTGGTCTTGTCTTAGGTTCAACAGGTGTAGAAATGTTCAATTCCTTTCTAGCTATGTGGGATAGATTAATAACAATTCCTGAATTAAAATCTAGTGATAAAAATACTTCTATAACTGATTATATTTTAAGTAAAGAAAGTCAAATGAAGGAAAAAGAAATGGTAAGAACTGTTCTTTCTGAAAATTTAGACTTGCCACTTGATTCTTTAGAATTGATTAGTGCTATAGAAAAAAGCAACAAAATTTATCACGAGGATTATCCCGGCAATTATATTTTAGAATATAATGGAAATAGACTCGGAATGTTTGAACTGAATACGAGTTTTGATTCTAACAATAAGCTAAGTATTACTTATAAATTTCAATCTGGTGTTAAGAGTTTCAAATGGTTATGCTAATTACTATTTGAAAGACAACCAATAATAAAAAAACCGGCTCGAGCCGGTTTTTTTATGTTTAATCGTATTTAATTTACTTGTCACTAAAAACTTTTTACAGCCTCCTGAATTGGCATTTCTCCTTCTATCATTTCAAAAGTACTTTTATTTGCTACCTCATCATTTAAAACAGTAACTAAGGTTTCTGCTACATCCTGCCTGCTTATCTTACCTAATTTTTCCAATTTCTCCTTGGCATAAATTTTTCCTGTACCGTTATCATCCTTTAATGTACCAGGTCTAACAATAGTATAATTAAGACCGCTATTTTTTAAATGCTCATCGGCATTTTGCTTTGCTTCCAGATAGTGTTCTAAATTTTTATTAGAACTCGGATCATCTGCATTTATGGAACTTAGCATTACAAATTTTTTCACATTTGCAGTTTTCGCAACATCTACTAAACGCTTCGCGCCTTCTTGATCTACTAATGTCGTTTTCTCTGCCGACGTATCCCCACCCGAACCGGCAGCAAACACAACTTTATCTATATTTTTAATAGCGTGGCTCAAATCCTTTTCTAAGTCTCCAAGTACCACCGCTATATCATTCTCCTCAAATTGATTGGTTTGTTCTTTCTTTCTAACTAAGGCTACTGGATTAAAATATTGGGATTCCTTCAATAGCTGAACAATTCTTTTCCCAGTATTTCCATTTGCTCCTGCAACCAATACATTTTCTTTACTCTCTTTCATTCTAGTTTTAATTTACTCAAAACTAAAAAAGCCTTCACCACTTTCACGAATTATTAACGCCCTTTAACGCCTGATTTAATAGGCTTTTAGGAAATAGACCCGTAACTTTGCTGACTATTTATTTATATTATGCAGAGTAGCTTTAGCACCCTCACAGATTCTGACACTCCCGTGTTAATTGATTTTTTCGCCACTTGGTGTGGTCCATGTCAAACTTTGGCACCTATCTTACAGGAAGTAAAAAAAGAAATGGGTGAACAAGTAAAAATCATAAAAGTTGACGTCGATAAAAATCGCGTTTTAGCTCAAAAATTTCAGGTAAGAGGTGTGCCTACTTTAATGCTATTCAAAAATGGAAAACAATTGTGGCGTCAAGGTGGTGTAGTCTCAAAAACAGATTTAAAAAGAGTTATTCAGTCCCACTCTTAATTAGCCGGTCTTAAATGTATACTTCCCTTTTTTACTATTAAAGAAGTGTCTATACGCACCTTACTATTTTTTTGCTTAACCGTATTCACCACTTTGTAATCCGCTCTTGCCAGACTATCCGTTAATGTCAAAATCAAATAACCGTGATCCCGAAGATTAGCATATTTTAAATGAGGATCGATGGCAGAATTCACTAATTCTTTTTCGTGCATTCTTACACTGTCTGTAGCAGTTCTTTCATCACTATTTGCAGAATTAATACTGGTAACACCAAATTCTACTGCAAAGGCCCCTTTTCCAGATTCTGGATCATAATTTTCAAAGGGATTATTCGTCGCTTCAAAAGCCCATCCAGAATGAGTATCGCCCGTAACAAAAACTACATTCTTTATATTTTGATCTCTAATTAGATCTGCAAGTTTCTGCTGTTCTATGGGATATCCATCCCAGGAATCCAGATTTATATGAAATGAAGGATAACCCCAATCGAGATAGGAATAAATCACTTGATTGCCTATCACCTTCCACGTTGCTTGAGCAGTCACTAATTTATTTGCCATCCATTCATATTGAATATCCCCTAATAATAAGTGATCCTTTTCTTTAAGTAAAGGATCTGTAATACTATCTGCAGGTGCTGTGCGCCCAGCCAAACGTTCATCGAGCATTACAACTTCTGCCAGCTCACCAAAATCAAATGCTCTGAAATGATTTGCATTTAACCTGATGGGCAACCACTCATAAAACACCTGTTTTGCAATATCACGTCGAGTTTGATAATCACCTTCATTTTCCTGATGGTTTTCTGCACCGGTGGAATACGAATTGTTCGAAATCTCGTGATCATCCCAGATATTTATAAAAGGATGCTTTGCGTGTACAGCTTGCAGATCCTTATCTAAATGATATTGAGAATAGCGATCTCTATAATCCTGCAAAGAAAGTATTTCGTGTTGCGGAATATTTATACGCCCTAGGGTTGTATCTCCATAAGTTCCTGGACCGTATTCATAAATATAATCTCCAAGATGTAAAACAGCCTGAATGTCTTTTTCTTCTGCTAAATGCTTATAAGCATTAAAATATCCCCACTCATAATTGCTACAGCTAACCACTCCAAACTTTAGTTTCTTAGAATCCTTAGATGCCGTGCGGGTCGTACCTATAGGGGATACAGCATCAAGAGCCATAAAACGGTAATAGTAGGTGGTCCCAGGTTCCAGACCTATGACGTCGGCTTTTACAGTGTAATCTTTTTTAGGAGAAGTTCTATAATCGCCATTATTAACAATGTTTTTAAAGGTAGAATCTGTTGCCACTTCCCAGTTTACATCTATTCTTGGCAATTGAGTTTCGGGAGTTACGCGAGTCCAGATAATGACTTGATCATAGCGTGGATCTCCAGATGCAACCCCATGATAAAATGGTTTAAGTGCAGCATCCCTTAGCTGTGCGGTGTCTTCTATAAAAGGCGGATATTCTTTTTGCTCTTGTTTACATGAAATGAATAATATCCCAGATAAAAGAAAAACCAGTATTAATGATCGCATAAATAAATATCGTGAATTATGATTCTAATTTACATAAAATACAGATTGAAAATGTTACGGTAATAATAAGTATTGAAGAAAATTGTTAGTCTCAACAGGTAGTCTTATACAGCCATTTTTGACCGAAATTCACCCGGCGCCAACTTCTTCAATCTTTTAAATACACGGTTAAAATAGGACCTGCTTTCAAAACCGCATTCCATATAAACATCTTTTACTTTCCTTTTAGGATCCTGCAGCAGACTCGAGGCAAGTTTTATACGTTCTGTATTTATAAAATCTACTGGCGATATTCCCAATTCATTTTTAAATACTTTATAGAAATGAGATTCGCTGAGACAAGCTTTTTCACTCAATTTATTAATGGTAAGCGGTTTGTTTAAATTATCTCTTATGTATTGTATTATGAAGGCCAATCTGTTATCAGTGCTCATATTTAGCGCCTGCTCCGTGTATATTTTTTTTGAGTTGGCCTGTAGTATTCTAATTATAAGTTCGCGCAACATATTATCTACAAATAGATCCTTTGATTCGTGATTTTCAGTAAACAAAAATAGAAGTCGTTGCAGGATTTGGTAAATTCCTATATCGTTTGTGAAATGAAAATTATAATCCATTAGATTCCATTCCCCTTTTCCACTCTTAGGCATGGTCTCATTCATAAGAAGAAGTACCTCTTTTATTTTCTCTTCGGAAATTGCCATTGCAAGACATCTGGTAGGATTGTTATCCCTAGCTTCTGGAAAGTCTATACACATAACCTCATTAGATGGAAGAATGAGTGACTCGCCAGGCAAGAAATCAAAAGAGTGATGATCCCGCAGATGCATTATTTTTTTACCTCGCAGCATACTCGCCAATACCGGCTTGTCAAACTGAAGCATAATGCTTTCTGCCTGTTGGTGGGTTTCAAAAACATGCATAGCCGCATTCTTAAGCGTGTATGAAGTTTGGTTTTCTACCAGATTCTGCAATTTGCGTTCACTGAAGTAATGATCTGGAAGCTGCATAGACTATTAATTATTTATTCAGAGAGGCATCTCTTTAGTAAATATACAATTTTACACCCCTGTTTTTAACTTATTAATAACTTTTAAGAGTATAGTTCATCATATTGATAGTATGAGTCATGTTTTCTAATCATATACATTATACCTTTAGAAATCAATATATTATTTAACAAGGCCACAACCTTTTCAGTAAAAATAATATTCTAAACTTCTAATAATTACAACTATGAGCGATGTACAAACCACAACAAAAAACGTTGTTGAAAAACCAAAATTCAAAGATCAATATGACAATTTTATTGGAGGCAAGTGGACAGCCCCTGTAAATGGTCAATACTTTGAAAATATCTCCCCAGTAGACGGAAATAGCTTTACCAAAGTTGCTCGTTCTACTAAAGAAGATGTGGAATTGGCTTTAGATGCTGCCTGGAAGGCTGCACCTGAGTGGAACAACTCGTCAGCGACTTTTAGAAGTAATCTTCTTTTAAAAATTGCTGATGTGATGGAAAACAATCTCGAAGCGCTTGCACGTGCAGAGACTTGGGACAATGGTAAAGCCATACGTGAGACAAGGGCGGCTGATCTTCCATTGGCAGTAGACCACTTTAGATATTTTGCAGGAGTAATACGGGCAGAAGAAGGTTCAGTAAGTGAACTGGATTCTAATACCGTTTGCCTTAACATTACAGAACCACTAGGTGTGGTGGGACAGATTATCCCCTGGAACTTCCCAATTCTTATGGCAACATGGAAAATGGCACCTGCTCTTGCAGCTGGTAACTGTGTCATTCTAAAACCTGCAGAACAAACACCTGTAGGTATTCTCATTTTAATGGAACTTATTCAGGATATACTTCCTGCCGGTGTGCTTAATGTGGTAAACGGTTTTGGTGCTGAAGCTGGTAAACCTTTAGCTTCAAGTCCTCGCATAAACAAAATTGCTTTTACGGGAGAAACTACCACCGGCCAATTAATTATGCAATATGCATCTAAAAACATAACTCCCGTGACCTTAGAATTGGGAGGAAAATCGCCTAATGTTTTCTTTGAAAGTGTGATGGATGCAGATGACGAATTTTTTGATAAGTGTCTGGAAGGAGCCGTGATGTTTGCCTTAAATCAAGGAGAAGTTTGTACTTGTCCTTCAAGATTACTGGTTCAGGAAAGTATTTTCGATAAATTTATGGAGCGTGTTGTGGAGCGAACCAAAGCAATAAAGCTAGGTCATCCTTTAAGCCCAGATACCATGATGGGAGCTCAGGCGTCTAATGATCAATATGAGAAAATTCTTAATTATATAAATATAGGAAAAGAAGAAGGCTGCGAAGTTCTGACTGGTGGAGAAGCTGCCTATAATGAAGGGCTTGAAGGCGGTTATTACATTCAACCCACGATTTTAAAGGGAAATAATAAGATGCGTGTTTTTCAGGAAGAAATATTTGGACCCGTTGTTTGCGTAACTTCCTTTAAAGATGAAGCTGATGCCATAGAAATAGCTAATGACACACTTTATGGTTTAGGTGCAGGTGTATGGACGCGCGACACGCATCAGGCTTATCAAATTTCCAGAGCTATTAAAGCGGGGCGTGTATGGGTGAACAATTACCACAATTATCCTGCACACGCACCTTTTGGCGGATATAAAAAATCTGGTATAGGTCGTGAGAATCACAAAATGATGTTGGGTCATTACCGCAACACAAAAAACATGTTGATTTCCTATGACAAAAAAGCCATGGGCTTTTT
>CAXBEL010000242.1:0-6631 GCA_963974735.1 uncultured Flavobacteriaceae bacterium
CTCTACCAACTGAGCTAAGGTACCTCGCCTAAGCGGCTGCAAATATAAAATCAAAATTCTAACTGCACAACACTTAAAGATAAAAATCTGTTTTAATTTTTAGCAGATTTACTAAATAGTTAATAGTGCGGCAGATATCTATTCGTATTTTTGCAAAAAAATAGAGCCTCCTATATGAATGTAGCCATAGATATTGGCAATACCCGTATTAAACTCGGAATCTTTGATCAAAAAAAGTTAATCCTTAAAAAGGAAGTTGAACCAGCAGAATTTGAATCCCTTTTTTATAAGATAATAGAAGATTATTCGTTAGAACAAGCAATAGTCGCCGCTACGGGAAAATCAAAAAATGTTGTCACGCTCTTAAAAAAAAGCGGTCTTTCTGTAAACGTTTTGGATCATAATACACCTGTTCCGTTTAAAAATATGTATCAGACCCCAGAAACTCTAGGGTTAGATAGAATAGCGTTGATGGCTGCAGCGACAAATAAGTATGCAGGTAAAAACACGTTAGTCATTGATGCGGGTACATGTGTGACGTATGATTTTAAAAACGATAAAGATGAATATTTGGGTGGGGCAATATCGCCGGGACTGCAAATGCGTTATCGGGCATTAAATGCTTTTACAGCGGGACTTCCCTTACTTAAGCCTGAAGATGATTTTCCAGCAATGGGAAAGGATACTTCGGGATCTATTCATGCTGGGGTTTCTGGTGGTTTTGTATTAGAAATTGAAGGCGTAATAGGTTGGTATGAAGGTAATTATAGTGATTTAACAGTTATTTTAACAGGAGGGGATGGTCTATTTTTGTCTAAAACCTTAAAAAATGGCATCTTTGCCAACTCAAATTTTCTTCTGGAAGGATTGAACTACTTAATAGTATTTAACACAAATCAATGATAAAAAGGTTTTTAGTGGTTGTAGTGGTTTTGTTTGCTACACCTATTTTTGCACAAGAAGGAAACTCATCACCCTATTCCTATTATGGGATAGGTTCTTTAAATTTTAGAGGTACGGTCGAAAATCAAGCAATGGGAGGAATAAGTATTTTGGGTGATAGTATTCACTTAAATATGCAAAACCCTGCTGCTTATGGAGCTTTAAGGCTTACAAACTACACAATAGGTGGAGCGCATCAAAAAGTGAACTTAAAAAGTGACGTAGGTTCTGGGTCTAACTCTTCTACTACTTTGAATTATTTAGCATTAGGTTTTCCTATTTCTGATAAATTAGGAGCTGGTTTTGGTTTGTTGCCTTACACTTCTGTAGATTATGATATAACAGATGCTGGCGAATCTTCGTATAGGCAATATGCAGGTAGAGGTGGATTAAACAAGGCTTTTTTGAGTTTTGGTTATGAATTTTTCAAAGGCTTTCGTGCAGGGGTTACCGGTAGTTATAATTTTGGTAACATTAGAAATGAGTCTGTATTGGATGAAGACAATATACAATACGGAGTTCGTGAGATAAACCGTTCTGATTTAAGTGGTTTTTCTTTTAATATTGGTTTGCAATATGAGAAAGAGCTTAAAAATGATCTTACACTTTATAGCTCCTTAAATTATATTCCAGAAAGCAACTTGACTTCGGAAAATGAAAGAGATCTGGAATCGGTAATTTTTTCACGGTCAGACAATGCTGTTATTTCGTTGGTTACTACTCAGGAAATAGATGTGGCTGATACAGATCTTACTTTGCCATCAGAAATTACTTTGGGTTTAGGTTTTGGTAAACGAAATAATTGGTTTGCAGGAGCAGAATTTTCTAACTTGCAGACTAGTAATTATACAAACCGTTCATTTGATATTCCTAATGTGGAATTTAAAAATGCATCAAAATATAGTTTAGGGGGATATTTTGTTCCTAAATTTAATTCAATTACAAGTTACTGGCAGCGAGTTACCTATCGTGCCGGATTCCGTTTTGAAGAAACGGGACTTACCATAGACAGCCAGGATATAAATGAGTTTGGCATATCTTTTGGAGTTGGGTTACCAATCGGACATGCATTTAGTAATGCTAACCTTAGTTTCGAATACGGTCAGCGTGGAACAACAGATGCAGGTTTGGTTAAAGAGGACTTCTTTAAAGTAGGTCTAAGCCTTTCGCTAAACAGCAAGTGGTTTGTTCCTAATAAATTTAATTAAAATTGCTAATATTGCTTTTAAAACCTATAGAACGATGAAAAATAAACTAACATTACTTTTTATAGCTCTTGTTGCTGGTACTGGTTTGCTGAAAGCTCAGTCAAACGAAGCTTGCCTAACAACAGGATCTATTTTTTCTGAACACGCCAAAGTTAAGAATTATGATGCGGCTTATGAGCCTTTTATGAAGCTGCGAAACGACTGCCCAAAATGGTCTTTTGCTTTGTATCAATATGGAGAGCGTGTGTTGAAAGATAAAATAGATAAATCCTCAGGAGCAGAAAAGACTGCCTTTGCAAAGGATCTTATCAAAATGTATGGTGAGAAATATGCTAACTATCCAGATAAAACCAAAAAAGGGGAAAATATAGCCGATATGGCTCAGGTGATGTACGATAATGGCATAGGCACCAAAATGGAACAATTTGAAAAATTCCAGGAAGCTTGGGAAGCAGATAAAGCGACTTTTACAAACGCTAAATCCTTATATGTATATTTCACTTTAGCTGTAGAACTTCAAGAAACAGGAGAATTGGATCTTCAGGAAATTTTCACTTTGTATGATGATGTTCAAGCTAAAATTACAGAAGAACAAAATGCCTCTGCAAAAAATATTGAGCCTATTTTAGAAAAAGAAGACGCAGGAACTAAATTATCATCTAAAGAACTTAGATCTAAAAAAATCGCAGAATCAAACCTTGAAAATTATTCTAAAGTTGCGGGAGCAATTGACGGTAAACTAGGTAAGCTTGCAGATTGTGATAATTTGATACCACTTTATCAAAAGGATTTTGAATCTAAGAAAAATGATATCGATTGGGTTAAGCGTGCTGCAGGTAGAATGTCTGGTAAAGAATGTACAGATGACCCATTATTTGTGAAATTAGTGGAGCAACTGGATAAATTAGAGCCTTCTGCTAAAACTGCTTTATATCTAGGACAATTGGCAGAAAAGAATGGTGAATCTTCTAAAGCGATGGATTATTATGAAGAATCTGCAAATAGAGAGACTAATCCAGATGATAAAGCAAAAGTTTATTACCGTATAGCTGAGAAAATGCGTACTAGAGGAAGTTATGGTCAAGCAAGATCTTACTATAACAAAGCTGTTGAGGCGAAGCCTTCTATGGGTATCGTTTATCTTAAAATAGCTCAGATGTATGCTTCTAGTGCAAACAATTGTGGAGAGAGCGTTTTTGATAAGAGAGCTGTATACTGGTTAGCTGCAGATTATGCTTCAAGAGCAGGTAGAATAGATCCTTCTTTGTCGAGTGCAGCGAGCCAAACAGCCGCTAGCTATAGAGCAAAAGCTCCAGATAAGACAATGATATTTAATGCTGGTAATCAAGGACAGACAATTAGAATAGGTTGTTGGATAGGATCCAGTGTTACTGTACCTAATCTTTAGTGAGAAGATATAGATCAAAATATATAATGTTAAACTTAGTCACAGCTTTTGCTGTGACTTTGCTTTTTAGTTGTGGCAATAAGTCTGGTGAGCTGCAGAAAATGAGGCAAAAGGCTGAAGGCCCAGCGGCAGAAGGAGAGGGGATTGTTGCTAAATATACAGATTCTGGTAAAGTGGTGGCAACTTTAAAGACTCCATATATTTTGGATTATAGTATTTCAGGGTTTCCTTATGAAGAATTTCCACAAGGTGTTGAAGTAACATTTGTAGATGAGGAGAAAAAGGAAAACTACATTACAGCAGATTATGCGATACGTTACAAGAGGACAAATTTGATCGATCTTCGTAAAAATGTAGTGCTCATACTTAGCGATTCAACAACATTAAATGCATCTCAACTCTATTGGGATCAAAAAAATAACTGGGTTTTTACAGATAAGCCCTATACCATTCGCTTTCCGGAAGACGATTCATTTAACAATGGGGATATGTTTGACAGCAGCGAAGATTTTGAAAATTTTATATCTTTAAATAATCAGAGTAGGATGTATGTAAAAGATACATCTCCAGATTCTGCACAGGATAGTTTGCAATGAAAAAATTCTTTAAATATTTTGAATACGCTTATTTGCTTTTTGCCGTATTCTTTCTTTATCAATCCTTTTTAATATGGGGAACGGAGCGCAATAGGGCTTACCTTTTCCTATTTTTTGTGGTTATAGCCATATTTATGTTTTTCTTTAAAAGAAATTTTAGAAAAAAATATGAGAATAGAAAACAGGATTAGTAAATGGAAACGGAAGTCCTGATTATTGTTTTATCACTTATTCTTTCCGCTTTCTTTTCGGGTATGGAGATTGCTTATGTGTCTTCAAATAAGATTCATATTGAGATCGAGAAAAAGCAAAATGATCTTATTGCAAAGGTTTTAACCCGCCTTACTCAAAAGCCTTCTAAGTTTATTGCCACCATGCTTGTGGGCAATAATCTGGCTTTGGTGATCTATGGTTATTTTATGGGAGATTTGTTACAGGCCTGGATTATGGGTATTGATTTCCCTTATGAGTGGCTCAATACATTTATTCAGGAGTTTAGTCTGGTCACTCAAACAATTATTTCCACCTTGGTAATCTTGCTTACCGCAGAGTTTTTACCAAAGGTGTTCTTTCAGATTTACGCAAATTCCTTATTAAAAATATTTGCAGTTCCTGCTTACATATTCTATTTGATTTTTGGAGTACTGTCTACCTTCATAATCTGGATGTCAGACAAGTTGTTGAAACGATTTTTTAAAACCGAAGGGGACGAAGTTCAGTTGGCATTTACAAAAGTTGAATTGGGAAATTATATTTCAGAGCAAATGGAATCTGTAGAGGTTCACGAAGAGATTGATTCTGAAATTCAGATTTTTCAGAATGCTCTAGAGTTCTCTGAAGTTAAATCCCGTGAGGTTATGATTCCGCGTACAGAGATTGTGGCGGTAGAAAAAAATGAAACCCCAATGGGGCTTAATGGTCTTTTTACAGACACGGGCCTTTCTAAAATTTTAGTCTATCAGGATTCTATTGATGATATAATAGGATATGTGCACTCTTTTGAATTATTTAAAAAGCCGGAAACTATTACCGAGATATTAATGCCGGTAATTTATGTTCCAGAAACAATGCTTGTTAAGGATGTGTTGAACGTACTCATCAAAAAAAGAAAAAGTATCGCGGTCGTAATAGATGAATATGGCGGTACTAGCGGTATGATGACGGTAGAAGATATAGTAGAGGAGTTGTTTGGTGAGATAGAAGATGAGCATGATAGTGTAGTACTTATTGAAGAGCAACTTGGGGAAGGGAAATATAAATTTTCGGCCAGGCTGGAGGTAGATTATATTAATGAGACCTATAAACTCAATCTTCCTGAAAATGAAAATTATGAGACTTTAGGCGGTATGATTGTTAATCACACTGAAGGAATACCAGAAGAAAATGATATGGTGGATATTGAAGGTTATCAATTTCATATTCTTCAGACTTCAAATACCAAGATAGAGCTTGTACAAGTACGAGTTGTAGAAGAGGATTAACGCTCAATTCCTCATCTTCTTATTTTGGCAGTTTTCAGTTTTATTTATTCATTTAAAATGGTATTTTCGCCCACTGATTTAATAAAAAATTAAATGGTCATTTGCTTCGGTACCTCGTTACTGCGCATTTAAATGACTATTATTTTAATAAATGCCCGTTGGGGCTTGATAAACACGTAAACGACAGATGGCAGTTTTAAACAAAATTAGACAGCGTTCGGTATTTTTGATAGTAATTATTGCATTGGCTTTATTTGCTTTTGTACTTGCAGATGTTCTCAAAAATGGTGGATTTAATACACAAAAATCCCAGCGGGTTCTTGCAACTGTAAATGGTGAGAGTATAGATCAACAGGATTTTGCTCGCAAAGTAGAGTTGCAGACCAGCAGATATGGAGGTGGTGTTACCACAACACGTGTGATGAACAACGTTTGGGATCAAGAGCTGCGCAGCATTTTGCTTAAAGAGCAGTATGAGGAGTTGGGAATTAGTGTGGAGCAGGATCGCTTAAATGGTATTCTTAAAGAAGCTTTACAGGAAGATCCACGTTTTCAGAATGAAGATGGGACGTATAGCGAAAGCAAAATGAAAGAGTTTGTAGCAACCTTAAAATCTACAAATCAAACTATGTACACGCAGTGGGTTGATTACGAAAATCAGCTAGCTAAAAATGAGCAGGAGCAGATTTATTTCAACTTGGTTAAAGCAGGAATAGGAGCAACTTTAAAAGAAGGGCAACTGGCTTATGAAATGGAGAATAATACACGTAATATCGAGTATGTTCAAATTCCTTACAGCAGTGTTCCAGATACAGAAGTAGAAGTTACAAAAGATGATATCCAGGCTTATATAGATGAGCACAAAGATGAATATCAAACTGAAGCTACACGCAATTTACGTTTTGTAAAGTTTGAGGAGAAAGCAACCCTGGGTGATGAGAATGTTGTTAAGGATGAGATTGCAGAATTGCTTAATGATAAAGCACAATATAATGC
>CAXBEL010000243.1:0-6585 GCA_963974735.1 uncultured Flavobacteriaceae bacterium
TTTATAACATTCAATCTCTTCCAATGCAATTTCAATGACGGGTTGAATACTTTGAGTTCTTTTTACCCACCACAGGCTTAACAATTTTTACATTTGAATATATTGGTTTTCCCCGTTATTCGGGTTGCTAAAAGTCTGATTTTTGGTCAACCTATTTCAGAAAATGACGTTGTCATAAATTTCCCTAACGGTTTTATATAATGACAAGAACGATGTCCGAAACGTTTTTATTTCCATTACGAACTAAGAAAGAAAATCAAATATATTTTCACCTCCAATAGAAGAGGAGCAGTTCTGGCCGTTATGCGGGTTTAGGGCGCGCTATTTATGCATTTTTCCCAATTATATCTCTGCTTATCTTGCTTTATATTCTCTATGGAAACACTTTTTTGGCTACCTTTATTTACGACAAACCGATATTATATACTGAAGCGAATCCTTGATTTATGTAGGGATATATTTTAAAGAATTAATTTTTTGGTAGAATTGCAGTAAAAGTCGTTCCACTTTCTAAGCTACTCGACACGTTAACTTCTCCCTGATGTCCCTCAATTATTTCTTTAACTATTAATAAACCTAAACCATAGCTTTTTTCTTTTAAGGTGCCCCCTCTACGCGTTGTAAACCGACCATCAAAGATCTTATCTAAAATATCTTCCGGTATAGGAGGGCCTTCATTATGTACTGAAAAATATGCATTATCTCTATTTGAAGAAAGTTTTACTGTTACTGTTCCATTTTCTTTGCCATGCTTAACAGAATTGGTAATAAGGTTGGTCATCATTTGGGATAATCTTAGCTTATCCCAATTTCCATGGACTCGACCATCAATATCTGAAATAAGGTTAACCATTGGAAAAGCTAGTTGCTGTTCGTGAACTATTTCCTTAAAAAGGCTTGATAGGTCTAGTTTAGATTTGTCTACAGTCATTCCGCTTCCGAGTCTCAATTCAGTCAATTCCAAAAGATTATTGATTAATTCAACCATTCGTTGTATACTAATGTCTGAATACGTTAGGATTTTTTTCTCTTTCTCTGAAAGGCTTTCGGAAACTTTTAAGATAGAATTGGCACCTTTAATGGCAGCAATAGGATTGCGCAAATCATGTCCTAGTATTCCTAAAAATAAATTCTTACTCTCATCTAATTTATCTTGAAAACCCTTGAGGGAAATCACCCATATTTCATCAATAATCTCATTAAATCTTATCATATCATGGAAGTCCATTTCCCAGTTCTCTTCTCTGATTTTCTCAGCCCATAGGCGTAGTACACTAGCTCTTAAAGCCCGAAATTCTGAACTTAATTGCATAAAATCAAATCCAAAACCCAATCTCTGCTCCCCGTGGTCACTAGCAGCCCTCATATCGAAAGATTCCAGTTTTTTATTTCCATGTGATTTTATTTTTTGTTCTTCAGTAGTTTGTAAAGAACCCATATCTTCTATAATACGTTGAAGAATTTCCCTAACATGATCTTTCACCTCTTTGCGATTCATTTTACTCGTAAGGTCTATATTGTCCATCGCAAATTCAATCCATTCTTCTACAATTTGGTTTTTATTCTTACTAAGGAAAGTAACTAAATTCATATTATTGTTTGATTTATGTAGTGGTAATAATTGTAAGAATGTATATCGACAAATAGTCAAAGATAGATTATTATATAAAGTAGGTTGAACATTAAAAGGCTATTTTTATTCTTTACAGATTTATATGATCTTCTATTAGTGACTGATTTATACTTTTTTAAATATTTTTCTGAAATTCATTATAGTTTTATCAGTTTAAGAACTATTTAAATTTCTTGAGCGATAGGAGGTAACGTTCTCGGCTCGATACATAAATAAATGATATCGTTTCCAAGAAATCTAACCTTCTATAATTTCCTTGGTATCTGAACAGTACTTAGAAAAGGGAGTCTGGGAAGAAGCTAAGGCTCCTAGTTATTGTTGACGTTCGTAGTTCTTTTCTATGCTGTAGGTACAATTTCTAATAGAATTTCATTTCCAGCTTTATCGTAGTAAATACAGGTCATTTTGTCAAGATTCACATTCCACTTTTCAATTCCTGTCTCAGCACAATGTTTGCAAAAGGTAAAATAATCCGTTTCTCCTTTTTGGTGGGTTTTTAAATACTTTTCAAATTTGTCCTTATCACAAAAATCGGCAATTTGCAAATTTTCGTATTTTGGTTTAGATTTAGTTTGAAATCCATCATTGCCCGAATATTCGGTATGACTATCGATTACCCATGTTTCAAAAGAGGTAACTCCAATCTCCTTAATTTCTTGAATATATTTAGGAAATTCAGCTCCTGATTTAACTTTTCCGTGTGCAAGTTCGATTTGTTCTACGGTAAACATTCTTTAAATTTTATTAATCTATTTATGGGACGGTTTTCCTCTATGTTGCCTAATGATTGAGTATATGAAACGTAAAAAAGAAAATAAGCGGTTTCCTTTCGTTTAAACACAATCCGGATTTTTATTTTCTCAATTAGCCTAATTTTTAAATTTGAATACCTTTCAAAAATGCAAGAACCTTCGGTTAAGCAGCGGCTAACACTATGTTTTACATGCGGCTTATCTTTGATATGTCTAGCTTTCAGATAAATCAGACACAACAAAAGAGCATATTAATGGCAATATATAAGGTCAAGCTTTTGAGTTAGTCAACATTGATGATCCCTGATTTTCTACTTCCATTTCTTTACGTGCTGTGAGACTTGGGATCTCGATTTTAAGTTGTTGAAAAGTGAAGGATTGTCCTTTATTCATTTCTAGTTACTATAAATAAATATAGCAAAATTTAGGGAGTGAACATCATTCAAGATTTCTCTTATGTGAGGGATGATCAAGAAAAATACCATCGTTTAAGCAAAAGTCGCGCTGGGATTAAGCCTTCGCTAAACTTCTTGCGTTAGAAACACTCATGGTGATGAAAGCTACGCGTTAATATCATTACTGTCTTATCTCACTATCTTTTTAATCAGTCAATTTATGTTTTGGAGGCGAATCCTTTGCAAGTATAGTTTTAGTTTATTTAGCACAAATATTTGCATGTGGTAATAATAACAATAACTAAATTTAGATGGATATAACACCAAAGTCAAAATTAAGTAAGGTGAATATTATAATTAACAGCAGCACATTGATTATATTTTTAAAGACTTGACTAATCTGAAATGGCTTTATTCTCAATACTGAAACTATACTATAGATAATGAAAAAACCCGCTGAAATTGCCATATTAACAACGGATAAAAAATCCCTTTTTAAAGACACAATAGGCGAAATAGAAAGGCAGGGTTATGGTGTTGATATTTTAGAATGGGAGAAGATCACAATTTCAATTAAAGAAGACTCCCTTCAGATCATAAGTAATTTCCAAGCAAGGACTAGCAATTTTGACCAGTATAAATTGATGCTTAATCATGTTCCTATTGATATATGCTCCCAGTTTTATTTTGCATTTGACAAGTTGTTAAATATTAAGATCCTAAACAATTGGGAAGGAGTACTCCATTCAGCTAATAAATTAAAAAGTTCGATTAAAATTCAAGGTCATGGAATTAGGCAACCAAAAACAGTTTTACTAAATAACTCCAATTTTGAAATCGGTATTGCCGAAGCGGAAGCTATCATGCATTATCCAATGGTAATGAAAGAAATAAATTCTGACAATGGTGAAAAAGTGTGGCTAGTGGAGGATTGTAGAAGTGCATGGGTCATTTGGAATGAAGCAGGGACGAAGGATATATTTATACTTCAGGAATACATAAAAGGCGAAAATTTAAGAGTGGTTCTATTAGGTAATCGTATTATTTATTCTGTAAAAAACCTATTATCCTTAAGCGACTTTAGAGCGAACTCAAAATTTAATATTGGCACAAAACCATACCCGTTAACAGGAACAGAGCAAAGGCAAATTGTCAAAATTTCTAAATGTTTGGGAATTCATTTTGCAGGTCTCGACTTCATAAAAACAAGAAATGGCCTTTATTTTATTGAAGCCAACGTTAAGCCGGGGATATCAGTTGATAATGATAAATTAAAGCCTTTGGGTATAAATATATTTAAAGAAATAGGAACCTATCTTATTGAAGAATTAAAGAAAGTGAAACAAAACTAATTTCCAAAAACCATGAACATCAAAAATCATTTAGGAGTTACCATTACCGCAGCGACCTCAAGTAATGGACTTCAAAAAGAATTAACCAATCAGCTTGCCTTGCTCGATTTGGAAAAATTATCGAACAAAGGAATTAATGTTGTAAATACCCATGTTGATTATGATTACGCTGATTTAGATGATGACGGAGGAACCACCGTAACTGAGTTTATACTCGGTGTGGTAAGCGGGATTTTATCAACGTATACTGCAGATGGACTTTTATATTTGGTTAAAATGCTTGTTCGTAAATTAATTAACAAAGTTCCCCGAGCTAAGAAAACCAAATTTTTGATCAAAATTAATGATAGAAAATACAATATTCTTGTTACGGATGAAAGGCTGGAATTCAAAGCTTTAATTTCAAAAACTTTGAACAAAGAAGATCTTGATAAGATTGATAGGGAATTTGAACTCATTCGTGAATTACTTTCGCAGAGGTTTGATAATATTGAATAAAAGTCTTTATTAAAAGAGATTTGGGATAAATTATAGTTTCTGGGAATTTCTTCAGATTATCAACGCAGGAATAATTGTTGTACTAATTCAAATTTATCTTCGGTGTAATATTCATAATTTGAGTGTGCAGTTTACGTGAAGTATTAATGATTGCAAAGATAGCAAGCCCTACCAGAAAAGCTATATGCGGTAAGTGGCCAAGTGGAAGAGCAAAAAACTGGCCCTTATTGCAGTGGCCAATAAGCTATTGAAACAGGCCTTTGCGATCGTAAAATCCGGATTGCCCTATAATGAAAATTTCAGGGGTAGATTAGCTTAAAAGAACTTGTTTTTTAACTCAGTTCTTTGTTAGCAAACGTTTTTATTTCCAGGTGTTTTTAAATCTTATTTTATTCGGAAGCATTAAGTCAATTTGGTCAATCAAACTCTTGCCACCAAAAGCAACTGTGCCTTCGTGTGAAAAATAAATTATACAAGACGGTCTAAAGCTATAAAACCGCTTAAGGGCGGTTTAAATGAGTAAACTTTTCCAAGAATCAGAGGCTTGTGCAACGGTTACCGGTGTTATGTGCTGCCTTTTCATTTCTCTATTTAAGTATATCAATCAGTTCAACTTTGTACAATAGCGTAGAGTCGGGATTTGGGAAAGAATGTTCCCCTGTTCTTTTACTTAATTTTGGTGGAACAATTAATTTTTTTATTTCTCCTTTTCTCATTCCAATTAGTGCTTCATCAACACCAGCAATAGCCTGACTTCCGCCAACTAAAACTTTGACAGGATTGGGTAAAGTTCTAGAATCAAAGAGTAAAGAGTCATTCATATACGACATTGTTTCGTGTATTAATACTTCTTGTCCAACTTTAGCGGAATCGCCATTTCCTTCTTTCAGAATTTTATACTTGAGTCCTGATGACGTTTCGATAAATCTATCTTCTTTTGCTTTTTTGTTTGAATTACAACTCAAGGTAACTATACTTAAAAAAAGTAAAATCAAAAGACTTGTACTAATGTTGTGATTTTTAATCATTGTTTTCGGTTTTTGTCTTATACTGAAATAGGTTGACCATTTTAGGTTTACTATTTTGATTTTACGATGTTACTAATATCGGTATTTTTCTGTATTGTCTGTAATTATGGTTTTGATTGTTGTGTGCAAATTCGGGAGTTTTAAATTCCAGACTGTAATGCATCCTTTTTGAGTTGTATGTTTTGACTGCCTTTTTTACCATTTTCTTTGCCAGTTTTAGGTTCACGATTGTCTTGCCCAGTCCAAATTCCTGTTTTAAGATCCCGTTGATCCGCTCGGCTACCGCATTCTCATAGGGGTCATATTGCTGGGTCATACTGATTGATATTCCGTGTCTTTCTGCAAATTTGGTATAGGTAGAGTTGCAGTATTGCAGACCGCGATCAGAGTGATGTATGAGTTTTTGATTTGCATATTTTTTTTGTTTTATAGCCATTTGCAGCGCATCTATACACAGGCTTGTCTTCATATGATCATCAATATTGTACCCCATAATCTTTTTGGAATAGGCATCTGTAACCAGTGCCAGATACGCGTTGCCACCGTCTGTTTTGATGTAGGTTTTATCACTGACCCAGAGCTGCTCTGCGGCTGTGGGGATGAAGTTTTTGATCAGATTGGGATATTTGTAAAAATGGTGTTTAGAGTTGGTGGTGATGTGCGCCCTTTTTGTCCTTGATATGAGCAGCCGATTTCTTCTCAGGAACTCATAGAAGCGGTCCCTGCCCATTTTGATACCTTTCCCGACAAGTACGGGTTTGATTGATTTATAAAGCTTTAGACCGCCCGTTCTGGGCATTTCCTTCCTGACCTGTTCAACCAGGTCAAGGACGATCTGCTCTTGCTGGCTGGACTTTTTATGTGCTGCCAGACGTTTGTAGAACGCCTGTTTGGATATCCCGAAGCATGGGTAGACCCATTTCATTT
>CAXBEL010000244.1:0-6489 GCA_963974735.1 uncultured Flavobacteriaceae bacterium
ATCTTCCTCTGTATCCTCCTCTGCATCGTCTACACCTTCTCCAGCTTCAGTTTCATCCTCCTTTTCAGCAGTATCATCTTCAGCCTCGTCCTGCGCTTTCTTTTTTTCAGGGGTTTCTTCTTTATCGGTATCGTCATCACCACCGGATGAGCTTCCGCCACTTATTAAATCAGAAATATCCTCACCCTCTTCTCCTATAATAGCGAGAAGAGCATCTACGTTAGCAGTCTCACCCTCATCAATCCCTATATGCAGAAGTGTTCCCTCATAAAAAGATTCGAATTCCATAGTAGCCTTATCGGTTTCGATTTCTGCCAGGATATCTCCTTCTTCTACTTTATCCCCTTTCTTTTTAAGCCAGGATGCAACGGTTCCTTCTTCCATTGTATCACTAAGGCGGGGCATCTTTATTACTTCTGCCATGGTTATTCTGGTTTATGTTGTAAAAATGGATAATCCTCCTGCTCGTACACTACATCGTACATAACATTTTTGTCTGGAAATTCGCTTTCGTCAGCAAATTTCTCACATTCAGAAACCAATTTTTTTACGCGCTTATCTATTTGTTTTAAATCATCTTCTGAAGCAAAATTCTTCTCCAAAATAATATCCTTTACCTGGGTAATAGGATCAATTTTTTGATATTCTGCTACTTCATCTTTCGTTCTATATTTTTGAGCATCACTCATGGAATGACCTCTATAGCGGTATGTCTTCATTTCAAGAAAAGTAGGACCATCCCCTCTACGAGCTCTGGCAATAGCTTCATCTAAAGCCTCTGCCACCGCAACCGGATTCATTGCATCTACAGGTCCGCAAGGCATTTCATAACCCAATCCCAACTTCCAGATGTCCTCATGATTCGCAGTACGCTTAACAGATGTTCCCATCGCATAACCGTTGTTTTCTACACAGAAAACAACAGGAAGCTTCCACGTCATCGCCATGTTGAATGTTTCATGCATTGACCCTTGTCTTGCAGCGCCATCTCCAAAAAATGTAAGGGTTACCGCATCACGCTTAAAATACTTATCTGCAAAAGCAAGTCCAGCCCCTAAAGGAATTTGTCCCCCCACAATACCGTGGCCACCATAAAAACGGTGCTCTTTAGAAAATATATGCATAGATCCTCCCAAACCGCTGGAGGTACCCGTTTTTTTACCGTAAAGTTCTGCCATAACACGCTTAGGATCTACCCCCATACCTATAGGCTGAACGTGATTACGATAAGCGGTTATCATTTTATCTTTAGTTAGATCCATTGCATGCAGGGCTCCTGCCAATATCGCTTCCTGACCATTATATAGGTGAAGAAAACCTCTAACTTTTTGCTGAATATAAACTTGTGCTAATTTGTCCTCGAACTTGCGCCAGAAAAACATGTTCTCATACCAGTCTAGGTATACTTCTTTTGTGATTTCTTTCATTAAAAATTTGGTTTAGCAATAGACCATGTCGCTCAAAAAAAGCGAATAACAAAAATAGTATATTCAATAAGAAACATAAAATCCTTTATTGAAAAATAATGAAATGGTTAGAGATAGTCATTTGTGAAGAGTAAGGGCAATAAATTTTCTAATGAATCGCTCTTAATCACCTTACCGGATTCTCCCATAAAGTAAAGCTCAATAGGTTGTTGTTGCTTCACTTCATACTCAGCAATAGCCTGCCTGCATGCACCGCAAGGAGGGATAGGCGTAGTGGTAAGTTTATCTTTGGCCTTTGCAGAAATAGCCATCGTTTCAATTTTTGCATCCGGGTAATTAGCCCCTGTATAATAAATTGCCGTACGTTCTGCACACAAGCCAGAAGGATAAGATGCATTTTCCTGATTGCTTCCAGATATCACTTTACCATTATCTAACCGAATTGCGGCGCCTACATGAAATTTAGAATAAGGTGCATAAGCAGCATCCCTCACTTTAAAGGCAGCCTGCATCAAAGATTGAATATCTTCTGGAAGTTCATCTATACTATCATAAACCTCCAATTGAGATTCAACGGTAATTTTTTTCATCAGCTATTTAATATTCTACGTATTCATCTCCAAAACCAAAGGTAATCCCAAAACGTAAGGTATTTTCTAAAGGATTTCTAACATTGGTTGTAGAAAAAAGATAAGAAACATCTATATCTATGGTGGTATATTTAAATCCAAGGCCTAAAGTAGCAAACTTACGACTCCCTTTTAAATCACTTTCATTAAAGTATCCTGTACGGAAAGAAAACGCATCATTATAAACATATTCTGCCCCTAAGGACCAGGTAACCTCTTTTATTTCTTCACTAAAACCATCTTGAGCATCGCCAAATGATTTGAACATTCCTTCAAAAAAACCTATATCCTGATACATCTCTGCATCTGTCACATCATATACCCCATCTCCGTTTAGATCACCTGGAGAAGGAACAAGCAACTTATTAAATTCGAGCCCAACCCCTATTCTATTATATGGATCAAGTATAAAATCAAAACCACCACCTAATCTTAGATTGGTTGGGATAAAATTTTCCTGACCTACATCATCGTATTTAATTTTAGGACCAATATTCGAAATATTGAATCCAGCCCTCCATCTACCATCAAAATCATTATATGGAATTTCCTCAGACTGGTAGTAACCAGAAATATCCACACCAAAAGATCCTGCAGCTGATGCATCCCCTTGAACATCACTAATTTTTAAGTCACTTCGCAGGTAACGTCCAGCAACGGCCATAGAAAATTGATCGCTTAACTTTAAGGCGTATGAAACATCAAAAGTAAATTCGTTTGGTTTTTGAATCAATCCTAATTCATCTGCAGTTTGTCTCAATTCTACCTCGCCCAAACTAAAATATCTAAAACTTGCACCTATTGCGCTACGGTCATCTATACGGTTATAATAGGTTATTTGACCTAAAAATATATCGTTCACAAGCTGACTCAAATAGGGCGTATAGTTTACGCCGATCCCTTGTGCACGTTCTGCAAATGCGTATTTAGATGGATTCCACTGTTGAGAATAAGCATCTGGACTGGTGGCAACCCCTTGATCTCCCAAGCCAGCCGCTCGTGCATCTGCAGCTATCAATAAAAAAGGCACTCCTGTGGTGATTACCCTTCTTTCGTCGTCCTGAGCATTAACGTAATTGTTTGCCCATACGGTAACAAGGGCTATTAAAAGGAATGTTTTTTTCATTTCAAAGTAAAGGATTTAGACAAATATAGATTTTAATGACTATTATAAATTATAGGATGACCAATTTCTCAAATTTTTCAACCTTCTTATTTGTTAACGTAGATTTTACCGTAATCTTATACACATAAACCCCTTTACCTATTCGATCTCCAAAATCATCTCTGCCATCCCAAGTTATGTCACGCGATAAAAAACCGGTTGTTGTAATACTTTGATTAATTGTTTTAACCACCTTGCCTGTTACAGTAAAAATTTGAACCTGAACATCCAACGGCTCAAAAGGTCTGTTGTGGTTAAACCAAAATTCAGTATAATTTACAAAAGGATTTGGATAATTAAGAACATTTTCCAATTCTAATTCATCATCTCCTGCAACCACAAACTGCAAATCTGCAGTTGATGAATTATTATAAGTATCCCAAGCTTTGAAAGTTAACGTATGTAAGCCAGGCTCGAGATCCCTTAACTTTCTCAAAGCGGTCCCCAATGAAAAATTATTTACATCACTTTCATAAAAATCATTAAGTATAATGGGATTGGTTTCATCTCCATCTATAATTGCCACAAGGTCATGACCTATCCCGCTGGCCGTATTTATTCCATTGGGATCTTCCAATTTCGCCAATAAAAAAGGTGATGAGTTAGTAATCCCTCCATTTACAAAATTTTCATCATTCATATAAAGCTTAATCAAAGGACCTTCATTATCCTCTGGCGCATCTTCATTAAGTCCGCCAACAATAACTGTCTGGTTCACGCCACTTTGATCTTCCAGCGCTCCTTCTCTTTCACTATAAAAATTAACCCTCCCGTTCCCAAAAGGAATGGTAGCATCTTTTGGTACAACAAATTCAAAATCAAATTGACCATCAACCACAGACGCCTGACCTCTATAAAGAATGGCTCCCAAGGTCTGAAAGTTTAATATGAGTAGATTTCCGCTTGCATCTGTAGTACCATCATTTCCTAAGGTCTGTCTGTCTATATATTTATCGTAAAGAGTAGCTGCGAGGTTTCCGTTATAATCTGTGATTCGTTGCCCAGCTTGAGAAACCACTTCCCCACTTAATTTAATTCGAGATAAGGCCTTTAAAGTATCTACCGCCTGTGCTAGAGGTTTATCGTTAATAGCGGTAAGTCTGATATCTGGTTTTGCAAAAGCCAGTTTCATTGCCGGATCACCAATAAAGAAAATCACCCTTCTTTTAGAATCACTGATTGTGTTTTTTGTCTCTCTCAAATTCTCTGCAACACTTTTTATAGTATTTGTACCAAAAGAGAAAAGATTAGCTGCCAATTGCTGATTAAAAGCCACGCCCAGACTTACAGATATTTCCCGGGTAGTGGCAACGAGCCCTACCGCACCGCCATCTGCGTTCCAGAAAAGTTCCTCACCCGCTGCGGGCCGCGTAGGATTATCAAAGCGCGTAAACTCACACGTAACGGTTACAATGAGCGGCAACCGCTCTTCATTATTTAAATTTTGAGCATTATCTCTAGTGAAAATAAATTCTGAAGCCAGATTATCTTCTCCCCCATGACCTAAATAAGTTAGCACAAGCGCTCCTACTTCTACTGCATCTGATATTGCATCATTTACTTTGGGGTAACGATCCCCTCCTGCAGAAGATTCCTGCTCGTAACTATCGCTATGAATTTTAATGACGTTTATAAAGGGTTTTTCCTGCTGAATCTGATCTCCCAATTGATCAAGAGTACTTTCCAGCTCTGTGAATTCCCATGAAAAATCAACATCGTCTGAAACCAACACAAAATTATTATGCCATCTACCATAGGAGGATTTGGCATCATAATTAATAATTTTTGTAACCACTTGGTTTGCCAACTGCGGATTATCTGCTAAAATTCGACCTACGGCAAGATCCAATCGGTCGGAACCTCCACTTCCAGCAGGGCTTACATCTTCAATTATTCCTTCTTCGGGATCAAGAGAACCAAAATAATCATCACTCATAAAGGAGCGTGACTGTGAGAAACTATAATAGGTATTAAAAGTGGGTATAATATTATTATTACCTGGCAATCTATTTTTATAATCAATAGAGGTATCACCAAAAAGACAGAGATATTTTAATCTACCTGCAGTAGATGAGGCATTTTCATAAACATACCTTGCAAAATTGCGAATTGCACCAATATCCTGCTTCCCGGAACTAAATTCATTATAAATTTCATCTACAGTGACGACTTTTACATTTAATCCACGATAGGTGCGGTTGTGCTGCGCTAACCTTTCTGCCTGCCCTCTTAAAAAATCTGAGGTTATCATTAAATAGTCGACATCCTGAAAACCATTAGGCCCATTAAAAATAGTCCCCTTTAAATTCTGATTAGCAACTCGGGTATTTCCATTTTCAAGAGCAGGAGTATAATAATCAGTTGGGTTTAAAGCGATAAATTTTTTGAGAGATCCCAAATTGGATTTAAAAGATAAATTACTTGAAGCTTCCGTATTTTTTATCGAAGTGATAAATTCTGGATTGGTCACATCCCATATCTCCACAAATTGAGAAGCATCACTTATTACATATTCGCCGACACCAGTAGTTGTTGCCGTGCTGTTTTTTTGAAAAGCCAATTGTTCGCCTGCACCTTGCAGATTACGCACCGCTTGCAAAGCAATAAAATCAAGATATCCCTCACTTGAAGGGTTGCCATTATTATTATATGTTAGTGTGACGTCAACATCAGAACCACTCACATTAACTGCCGGATTTGACCCGGGATTAAAAAAAGAATCATATTCATTATCCCTTGCTAAAACAGCATCACTTATAGGAGACAAGGTAATATTTGTCACGCTACTCCCATTAATAGCAACATCAAAGAAGGTCTGAGATTCTGAAATTGCGGCTACATATACCCGAAGCTTTACGGGCTCACTTGCCACAAGATTGGGAAACTGAAATGAAAAACTTTGCTCATTTTCAAAATCAAAACGTTCGCCAAACCAACGTCGTCCCAAACGCACGAGATTTTCCTGGTCCAGCTCGTGAAACTGATAATCATCAAAGGTCGTAATACTTTGAGTTACCGTTCCCATAGGTTGTTGCAATGGAGCAATTCTTTTTCCATCAGCGCCATTTGCTGTTATAAAGTAATATGAACGATCGTCGTAAGCGTTGATATGCGTTAAACTTTCGGCATTAAATTGTTGGGTTCCTTCTCCATAAAAAAGAATGTAGTCTTCATTGTCAAAAGAGCCATCTTCTTCGCCCACTACTTTAATTGCATTTTCCCGCAGATCAAATTGAGTATTATCCCTATTACGAAGAGGCAACATAGC
>CAXBEL010000245.1:0-6235 GCA_963974735.1 uncultured Flavobacteriaceae bacterium
CAAGTTTCTGCTTGATTTCGTCAACAAGGGTCTGTACATCACGGTTACGCACATTAACCCCCACAACGATACGGCGATATGTATTATCCCTTGAAATTTGATTGGGCCCTTCTTCAAAATGAACATTGGCGATTTCCTTTAACGGGACTTTGGCACCCGATGGCAATGGCACATATAGATTTTGTATGGATTCAATATCTTCCCTAAAGTTTTCTTTAAGCCGAACCACGATATCAAATCGTTTCTCACCATCATAAAACTGTCCCGCCGTAGCTCCGGCAAGCGCAGAACTTATCAAAGTATTGACATCGACTATCTGTAATCCATATTGGGCCATCCTGTCCCGGTTATAATCAACCACAATTTGCGGCAAACCAGACACCTGTTCTGCCCTGACATCAGCGGCACCGTTGATGTTCCTGATGATAGAGGCAGCTGCGTTCCCTTTTTCCTGAAGTATTTTTAAATCCTCTCCATAAATTTTAACGGCTAAATCAGATTTTACGCCTGTCAAAAGTTCATTAAACCGCATTTCGATGGGTTGCGAAATTTCAATAGAGATCCCTGGAATTACGGCTAATGCCTCATTCATTTTAGTGGCCAACTCCTCATACGTTTGATCTTGTTTCCAGTCGCCAGGCGGTTTTAGGGCTACCATAATATCGGCTCCTTCAATAGGCGCAGGATCGGTTGGGACTTCGGCAGCACCAATCTTGGTTATTACTTTTTCTACTTCTGGGAAATTATCGAGAAGGATTGTTTCCAATTTCCCCATATTTTTTTTCATTGCTTCTAACGAAGTTCCCGGAGCCATACGGACTTCCAGAGCAAAATCTCCTTCCTGTAATTTTGGTATAAATTCCCCGCCCATACTATTAAATATTATAACGGCAAGAATGAGTAGTAACAGCGCACCTGTAATTACAATCGCTTTAAATTTCAATGCACCCTTTATTAAGGGTTGATATGACGTCCTATCCAACCAATCCATAAACTTATCGCCAACGTTTCTTTTTCCAGCGGATTTGCCAAATAGAAAAAGGGCACAGACCATAGGTACATAAGTAAGGCACAAGATCATTGCACCAAGAATTGCAAAACCAAAGGCAAGTGCCATTGGAATGAACATTTTTCCTTCAACACCCTGCAATGTTAGAATAGGGATGAAAACAATAAGTATAATGATTTGTCCAAAGGTGGCAGCGTTCATCATTCGTCCAGATGACTTTATGGCGATATCATCCAGTTTTTCCATTCGTTTTGACCCTGTGAGTTTTTGTAATTTATCATTATTTTGTGCGAGTCTTACGGCCATAAACTCCACAATAATCACAGCACCATCCACAATAATTCCAAAATCTAATGCACCTAGACTCATTAAGTTTGCAGAAACTCCAAAAGCATTCATCATTGATAAAGCGAACAGTAAGGATAAAGGGATGATGGAAGCGACTATTAATCCAGCCCTCCAAGTGCCTAAAAGAAAGACCAATGCAAAAATGACGATCAAACCACCTATCAAAAGATTTTCTTCTATGGTACTGGTAGTTTTGGCAATTAACCTGGTACGGTCTAAAAATGGTTTGATAACTACTCCTTCAGGAAGATTATTTTGAATTTCCGAAATTCTGGTCTTCACATCGGCGATAACATTGTTGGAATTTGCACCTCGCAACATCATCACAACACCAACTACGGTTTCGCCCGTACCGTTTATAGTTGCCGCACCGTATCTTGTTGCGTGTCCTATTTGAACTTTTGCAATATCCCCGATGGTTATGGGAATATTGTTTCTGTTGGTTACAACTGTCTTGCGTATGTCATCAAGTGAAGTTACTAGACCGCGACCTCTTACGTAATACAGTTCGGGTCCTTTTTCAATATAGCTCCCACCCGTATTTTGGTTGTTTCCTTCAACAGCATTAAAAACATCTGCTATGGTCAGGTCATAACCGTTCAGTTTATTGGGATCGACGGCAATCTCATACTGTTTTAAATAGCCACCTATAGAATTGATTTCAACTATTCCTTTTATTCCTGATAATTGTCGTTTTATCAACCAATCTTGTATAGTCCTAAGTTCCGTTGCCTCATATTTGTCTTCATAACCGGGTTTGGCTTCAACGGTATATTGATATATTTCACCTAAGCCCGTTGTAATAGGAACCATTTGGGGCGTTCCCAGATTGGCCCCGATTTCTTCCTGTGCTTCTTTAAGTTTTTCGGAAACCAGTTGCCTAGGCTTGTAAACACCCATATTCTCTTCGAAGACTACTGTTATTACTGATAGTCCGAAACGGGAAATGGAACGGATTTCTAAAACGCCCGGTAAATTATTCAAGGATAATTCTATAGGCTGTGTTATGAATAATTCAACTTCCTGAGCTGCTAAATTTTGTGAAACAGTTATTACCTGAACTTGATTATTGGTTATGTCGGGTACGGCATTTATAGATATTTGAGTAACGGAATAAATACCCCAACCCAATAATACGAGCGTGAACAAGCCTATAATTAGCTTGTTGTTTACGGAAAAAGCAATGATTTTATTAATCATAAATAATTATTGTTAGCTTAAATTTTACAGTTATAAGACTATTTCTGGATACTATATTTAGTTTTAAAGAATATGGAATAAAGTGGGGACACACTTTTTTCACGATTTTCCCATTATCTAAAAGAATCTACTGTATTAGACTTTTTTTTTAGTTTTTCAATATTTCTTTCTTTTCCCTTACTTAAAACGTCTTTCCCATAAGAAGTAAAATAGGTATGGTTTTTCAAAAAATCTATATTCATAGCTATCCATTCCTTATCGGAATATGCTATGCCTAATTCGGTTTCCCATTCTTCTCTCAAAAGTTTATTCTTCAAGAGGTAATTTTCAGCTGATAAATGAGATAGATCTGCATCACAAATTATTTCTTGTAATTTAGTATGAGGATTTTGCGGCATTTTAGTGGCGTGAATGCAACCTATCACTTTAGCGATGTCTGCTTCAATAAAACCGATTTTTTGTAAGTAGAGGTACGCATAAAGAGCGCTCATTGCTTCGTGACCTTGATATGCTTCCGTTATTCCAGTATCGTGGTATAATGCTGCTATAGAAACCAGATTAAACTCTTCAGGCGACACATTTTCATTTATTGCGATAATTTTTGAGTATTCCAAAACTTCTACCGTATGTTGAAAGTTGTGAAACGGTAGGTTTCTTTTTGTAGATTGACTGAATAATAATTCGCAGTGACTATATACCTTATCTAAATCTGTCATTTTAGCTATGATTTCTTTGTAACGACAAGAGAATTTCATATAAAGCAAAACCCTCTATCATTCGTTCTAATTTTCTTAGACAAACATAGAAACAGAATTGTAAGGAATTTATAAGTTGGGAATTAGAAGGTTTTCAGAAAATCAATTTTGAAGTGGTGCGAGTTTTTTTCGAAATAATAGGTAAGGTCGTAGTCGTAGCGCTCGCAGATTTTTTTTACGATTGCCAGGCCCAATCCAGTAGATTTGAATTGTTTATTTTCCCGATAAAATCTATTAAATAACTTTTCAGGATTTTTAATAGCTTGATTTCCTGTATTTGATATGATGAGGCTATTACCTTTTGTTACCAATGAAATATTTCCATCATTCACGCAATATTTTATAGCATTGGTCATCAAATTATTTAAAAGAATATGGATTAGGTGTCTATCCGCTTCCATAACTATTTTATCTAAAGGCTGATAATTTATTGGTGTTGGCGAAAGCTCACGGAAATTGGAGACAAGTTCATTCAATTCCTCATTTACATCTATTATTTCAATATTTGAGAATTGTTCATTATCTAGCTTGGTAAGTAAAACGAGCTTTTTGTTTAGCTGTTTTAGCCTATTGATATCGTTTTTAAGCGAAGAAAGTTGCAGAAACTCTTTGTTATTCATAGAGGCCTCATTTAGAAAACTTTCAATTTTAGTACCTATTATAGCAAGTGGAGTTTGCATCTCGTGGGAAACATCCTCAGTAAACTGCTTCAAGTTTTGGTAATCGGTCTGAACTTTTTGGGTTAGAATAAGTACTTCCTTGTTTAGTTCTTCAAATTCAACAATTTCAGACTCTTCAAACACAATAGTTTCGTCACTCGTCAATGAAAATTTCTTTAATTTTTCGAGACTTGAGAAAAAGGGCATCCATAATTTCGCATTGTGTGATTTGTTTAGATAAAACAAAAAGATGAACACTAATAAAATTATAAGCAGGAATGTGAATACAATGGTCATTATAATTTCCTCCGTATCGATAAGCATATCACGCACGGTTATTTTATAATATTGACCATTGATAAGCTTAGTTTCAGATAACTGCCTGAAATGTGCGGATTGCTGTTTTTTTGAATCGTAGATTAAGGTATCACTAAATTGAGATGATTGTGGAAAATCAACTTTTTCGCTTTCAATGATAGGAGGTACTATAACTAATGAGTTGGTATTGGATATAATATTCTCAATATTTTCTTGGTCAGATAAGAGCTCTTCCTCAACTTCATTTTTCAACAGATACTTTGTCAAAAAAAACAGCACAAAGGCGCTTGCCAGCAATAAAATTGAACTGGTAAGCAGGAAAGACTTGGAAGCCTTTCTAAGAAGCCTTATTTTTCTTTTCTTTTTCTTCAATTATTCATCCATAAATCTATAACCGCTGCCATACACGGACTTGATGTACTTTGGCCCATTAACGCCTAATTTTCTTCTTAAGTTGGTAATGTGGACATACACAAAATCAAAGTTATCTAAAAGATCACTATCATCGCCCCATAAATGTTCTGCAATAATCTCTCTGGAAAGCACTCGAGCTTGATTGGTTATAAAGAACATCAGTAAATCATATTCCTTTTTGGTTAAGGTTACTGACTTTTCATTGAGATAAGTAAGCCTTGTTATAGTATTGATCCTAATTTCATTGAAAATAAGTGTATCATCACCGCCAAATTTTCCTCTTCTTAAAACAGCCTTTATCCTAGAATTCAATTCCGCCAAATCAAAAGGCTTTGTAATATAATCATCTGCACCTAGATCGAGTCCCGAAAGTTTGTCCTCCAATGAATTGTTCGCTGAGACTATGATGATAGCTGTTTTCTTATGTTCTCTTTTGATCTTCCTTAATAAATCTAGACCACTACCAGTAACAAGATTTATGTCGAGAATAATAACATCATAATCATAGATTTCTAATTTTTCAAGAGCCTCATAATAGTCCGATGCTACTTCGCAAACATTCCCGTCTTGTTTTAAGTATCGGGCAATGGTCTGCTGTAAGTCTATTTCATCCTCTGCGATTAGAAATTTCATATAAATTTGGTTTTATTGTGCCTGACGAGGGAAGGGAAGGTTAAAAGACATTTTTACATTCCGTTCCCTTTCAGGACTTTTTACTAATCAATTTTATTCTATAAAAATAGAGATAAAATCTTAAGACAAATGAAAGTATCACTCCATCAGCGATTTACTCTTATAGACGATATCAATATAAGCCTGTTTCCATAATTATATATTTGAAAATCTAATCTTTTGAATAAAATTGCGATTTTCTAAAACTTATAACTCAAGCCTATTAAACGATATCCTTCTGAGTTGCTAAAAGTAATCTCCATATGTTCTTGTTGATACTCGGTAGTAAAGAGCAGATTGCTTCCAAGTCCTATTACGACTCCTGCAATAACATCAAGAATATCGTGTTTTTTAGAATCAATCCTGCTAGCAGCTGTAAAGCCTGCCAATGCATAAGACGGAATTGCATATTTAAAACCATACCTCCTATGCACGAATCCTGCACTGTGGAACACCGTAGAGGTGTGACCAGAAGGAAATGCATTATCATTGCTCATATCTGGACGCTGTTTGTTGATTCCGTATTTTAAGCCATAAGTGACCCCTGCTGTAAGAAGTAGGCCTTTTGTAAATTGCCAGGTTCCTTGTTCATCACCTACAATAAAGCTCGTGCCTAACGTTGCAGCGGGCAGCGCAAATAGTATGACATCGCCAATTTTTTGTGTTGTACCAACATTTGGTTTAGTCTCGCTTGTATCTTGGGCAAGTATGAATTGTGAGAAAAGAAGTGAAAAAACAATTGAAGTCGTTACAACTGTCGATTTTAATTTATGTAAATTGATTAGCATTTTTCCAGGGAATTGATTTGAGTAAATATTTGCATTTAAGAGTTTAACTTTTCAAGCTGAGCCTAAGCTGAG
>CAXBEL010000246.1:0-6218 GCA_963974735.1 uncultured Flavobacteriaceae bacterium
TTCTCCCTGAGCCTCTTGTCTGAGTTTATGTTCTTTCTCATACATCTCTTTCCAATCTTTAAACTTCTCTCTTTCTTCATCAAAAATAGTTATCTTACTCTTTTTAAGAGTAGCTAACTCTTCCCCCACCTCTTTTAATTGTTTTTTTGTTTCCACAAGATCAACAGACATGTCTCCTACTAATTTTTTAGTACCTTTAAAAATAGTTAATTCTTCAGCTGCCTTTGACAGTTGTTGGGTTAATTCCCACTTTTCTTTGGCATGTTGCTCAACTAAAAGCGTTAAATCTAATGGTCCTCTATCTTCTTTTTCTTTCATAACAGTTACCTTGAATTATACTACATAATAGTATAAGATACAAGGACTATGGGAGTAGCTAGAAGACTTACAGAAATGCAAAGAAGATTTGCTGAATTGGTTATATTTGGAGGACCTGACGGACCTGTAAGCGGAACTGAAGCTGCAAAGATAGCTGGTTACAGTGAAAAACGAGCACGCCAAGAAGCATCAGAGTTGCAAAACCCCAGACTGTCGCCTTTAGTTGTCCAGCATATAGGCAAATTAAGGGAAG
The DNA here is from genome assembly GCA_963974735.1 of uncultured Flavobacteriaceae bacterium. Lineage (GTDB taxonomy): Bacteria > Bacteroidota > Bacteroidia > Flavobacteriales > Flavobacteriaceae > Leeuwenhoekiella. Next base: position 572 of record CAXBEL010000246.1, read on the forward strand.
AAAAACTAAAAAAATATGAAGTTACTTACTCTGGTCATGTAGCAGAACTAGCTAGAATTAAGGATGCTGCTATAAAAAAGAACAGCTTTTCGTCTGCTGTCAATGCTGAAGTTTCACGTGGAAAAGCAGCTGGTTTATATATTGAACGTAAAATTATTAAAACAGGCAAATTAGAGGATATGAGCGAAGAAGAGCTAGAAGCAAAAATGAAACAAATTCTTCACGACTACAGCCCCATCCTGGAGGGAAAAGTAGATGAAATCAAAAAGAAGGTAAAAGAGCTGCCCACAACAAAGCCCCTAGAAAAGCTCCAGCCATTAAATAAAATAAAATCCGTTTCGGATTAAACACTATTTTCTCTTTTTCTTTTTAGCTTTACTTTTCTTCTTTTTAGCTTTTTTCTTTTTCTTCTTAGCCACTGTTTCCTCCTTCCACGGATATTCCCACACTACCATTAGTTTAACTTAGTTATTTTCTTTATGCAAGACAAGGGTATCATAGTTCTATCGCCAAAAGTAATCTCCTTCGTATCTTGATCTTTATCATAAGAAGCAAAGATCTTAACATAATTCTTATCCTTGGAATATATCCACCCTTCATTAACTGGAGTAGCTAATTTCATTCTATTAAATTCTCTATCGGTAGCCCATCCTGAATCTGAAACAATATCAATCCACTCGATTCTGCATTTTGAATACGGGATATCGTTTGACTGAGTAGCATTTACGATTAATCTTTTTCTTCTTGGTTTCCTTCTTCTTGGTGTTCTTGCCATAATAATATCTCTGAACAAGGATCTATAAACTTTTATTTCTCCCTATCCTGCCCATCCTCCCTAGATAATGATTTATGAAACGCTCCAGCGCATAAATTTATTTTACTATAAGGGATATCACAGCATAGATAACATTTCAATTTACTTAAAACTTTGCTTACCCCCATAAGAAGACCTATTGACATATTTTAAATATTGATATGTCACACTATATGTCACTATTTTTGTTAAATTGATATTGATTTTACTTGTTTTATTGTCTCTATGACCGTATGACACATTATTTTCACTGAATTTTTTATTTAGCATAGTACCTATGCTCTCATATCCCTTATAGTATTCTAAATCGGGCTGTAGGATTTAGAAAATTTAACATTAGTCTCATGATTCTCACATTCTCATGGGTATAGAAAGAGAGTGATAAGAATGAATTGTGGCAATTTTGCCTTAATTGCCTAATTTGTGCCATAATATTGCCTTAATGTTTCCATCTTTTCCTTCGCATGGGCTACTTTATCCAGTAATTTGTCAACGCTGCCGGTTATATCCTCGTGTCCAGGCAGTATATGACCTTCCAAAAGAGCATCAATCGTGAGCAATGCTTCTTCCATCTGGTTTTGATAGCGTCCCAATAAGGCTTTATAGATTCTTTCCTTCATTTTTCCTCCTTTTTATTTTTTAAACATTCTTTAATAAGCCCAACCTCTTGGGCTTATTAACTAATCAGCCCAACCTCTTGGGCTGATTTATGGGTGGGTGCTGATTCAGCGGATGAAAACTTGGTGCTTTTTGATACGCACCAAAAGGAACTAGAGACACTGAACCAGCTTTGGTTGCAGAAACCACCCGTTTCCTGCTTAGATACTCTCTGTTCCTAACTCTAAATTCTGTCTTTTTCAAAATCTATATCTCCTACATTTGCTTGCTCTTTCTCATCGAATTTTAATTCATGATAATGGTCAAGTCTCTTTAAAAATTTATGCTTTGCTCGTTTTAGATCGGCGTCCTGGAATTTAAACTCCTGATAATATAAATCAGGCGTGCATATCATTATGATTCCTTGCTTGATACTGCTTCTATGAACATAGTCATGGGCCATGGCATATGCTGCTATCTGCAGGTAATAATCCTCAATCCAGTCTTTTCTCTTTGGTGAATTTGATTGTTTAAAGTCTACAACAGTTTCCATATTGTCGTGCATGCATATCAGATCTGTTGAACCTGCATATAAGCCGGGATAGTATAAGGTAATTTCTGACCCGAAGTACTCTTCAATAGGCTGAAGTCCTACTTCAATAATCTTTTGAGCCATGGGCCGTGCTTCCTGCCCAATTTCAGTAAGGTCATCATACCCGGTATCTTGAATGTGTTTCTCAAGGAACTTATGCATGGCTGTGCCCCGTTTACTAGCATAATTCTTGATTCGCTCGGCCTCTTGTTCACCAACTTTTTCCTTCCATTTATTGATATAATATTGATTCTTGGTTTTTGCAAGGATTGTTGTGACGCTAGGCAACCTGAGTCCTGAAACCTCGTAGGTCCGTGATCCATGGTCATCATACCTTGTAGCCGGAACATAGTTGTATTTTTTATTTTTTTTCATTTTTTCTTTTTTCTATAATTTTGAGCCTTCCATCTAGGATCTCTCTTAAATTCAATGAATTCTTTCCTGTACCACCTATGAAATTTTTTATCTTCAAAAAGTTCAGAAATTTCAGCGGCAGACATCTGATTCATCTGTATGCACATGGCTACCTTTTCATACTCGTCTTTTCGTATTAATTGTGCGGGCATCGTTCCTTCTTATTCTTCCATTTTCTATAACCCTTGATCCATTCATCAGGGTCTCGTTCCTTCCACCGCTTATTCCAAGCCCAACCATTGATTTTGCTCGAGGTTGTTTCGATCCATGCAAGTATTCTGTTCCTTCCGTGTACTCGGATAGTCCTGATGCATTCAATTATACTATCCTTCATTGGCTATGTTTCTGCTCCAAAATATTAGTTCTTGATTTGAGAGCGCTCCTTTCATTCTATTGGCCTGTATGCAGACAAACTGTATATTTCCTAATTCATAGTCCTTATCATTATCAATACGGTCAACAGAGATATTAGTAAGCATTTCACCCTGTTTCCATGTATGTGTCATGGTTATGCCGGACAAAGGACATGTAAGACCTCTTTCATTAAACTGTTTCTTCCACGTATCCATAAATTGCTTAAGGGTTATGTAGCAACGTCTCCTGCTCTTTTTAGCGTGAGAGGATTCCTGCTTAATGTTTTGATACCTTCGAAGTAAAAAGGATTCAGGACTCTTACAATATTTCTTAACGTTGTATTCGTTACGACAAGTCGCGCACATTCTCTGCAGTCGATAGCGTATAGACTTAACCTTCCCTTGATGGTCCTTTACTAATGTGTTTTTGGAATGAAATCTGTAAACATGTTTAGTTTTTTTACATAGAGAACAGATTCGGTATTTACCTTTGTTCGTTGTAATTTTAGCAGGATCATTTCCGTTAGGGTATCTTCTGATGGTTAATCCCTGATGAGCCATTTTAGTGTAGAGTCCCAACGCATTCCACGGCATTAAATATTATAGAACGTATACTTCACAGTAAGTTCTTCTCCTTCCTTAATGTCGTTAATGGCAAGTAAGTTCCATATTTTATAATTAAAAGCTATTGTAGGATCATCTTCATTGGTGTAACGAAGCGCAGTCTTGAAACAGTTGGCATCGTCTGCATGGTTAATGAATCCTCCGAGTGGAGTTCTAATGATCCGTGATCCAAGTTTCAGGTGTGACATTCCAAAGTTATGGCCTTTTTGGATATTCTCCTTGGCGAAGAGACCTATGTCGTGGATCTTTGAAAAGCTTAGTCTGAGTTGTTTGGGTAAAGGACGATAATTCATTGAGTTCTTTTATATTTTCTGTATTGATCAACCGCTGCTCGTATAGCACGCTTGATTTCCTTTTCATTCGTGAATAATGTTTTCTTATTCATTTTCTTTTTTAATTTTTTCCTGTACATGTGTTTTAATATTTTTTTCTGTCTGCATAATACTAAGTAAATCGATAGTATTATAAGTTTTAGACAAAGCATTCTGACTCAATACCAGTCCTCCTCCACTCGCTACTAAAGCAAACTGTGAGCAAGAAAAAAGAAATACAACACAGAATATAATAAGATGAAATATAATTATTTTTTTAATCATTGGAGAGTCGGTACATCGTAGGGTTTAACATCAGTGGTCAGGATTTTATCCATTAATTCTTTATACTCTTCCGCAGAAAGAATAGTTTTATAGATTCGGCATCCTACTGCAAGCAGGCTGCCGGCAACTATACCAGGATCATTTTTTTCGCTTAATTTATAAGATTTATCAAAAATTTCCTGATAAATTTTATTAATTTTATTTTGGTCAGATTCTTCTATCATCGTGTTCCTCTTTTATTTCACCTTCACTATTACATTTCTTGCATTGTATAATGTTTTTCTTCAGTAATCTACCTTCAAGATACTTAAATTCAGGTCTATAATGAAGTCTTTCACTTACCATTTCACTTACAAATCCATTACCTTTACATTGATCACAAATCATAACTTAATCATAGTATAATTATAGATAGGATACGAGATGACGGTTCCTTCTGAATTTTTTTGTTGTGAGGCTACTTTCTTCTGTACAAGAGCTATAATATTTTTATATTTAGATCCCCAATCTCCTTTAGTTCCTCTATAATCGTATTGTATCTTTTTATTGGCTACTTCATGAAAAGTAAAGCATAAATCCCTCGCATATTTAAAAACCTGTTTTTCTTTTAATGATCGAGTAGTAGAAAAAGTAGTTCCAGTATAATAAACTAATTGGTCATTTTTTTTGGAAGTTCGTATCCAGTGGTCAATGTCAGAAGTTGTAAGACTTAACTGACTCCTAGGAACAAACTGATGGACTTCTTTTGCAGTTTCAACGTGTGTTTTTTCATTCATTTTTCTAATTGAATCTCTTAAAGTAGAAAGTTCTTTTTTATCTTTCCATAAGGGAATGAGAATATCTAAAACTCCTATAATTTTTACAAAGGTTTTAGTATAACTTCTTTTATCTTCTAATTCACAGACTTGTGAAACCTCTGTGGTTAATTTTTGAAGATCTTGACGTGCCGTCCACTGTGGAGCAAGTTTATTTAAAATTTTTGATGCATAACGCATCACGCCCCCGGGTGTAGGATCTTTTTTCTTTTTTTTAACTAGAGGAGTTATTTCCCCACCTTTTGGGTGTACTATTTCTTTCTTGATCATGATATCTCTTTTATTTTTTTATATTTTGTCCATTTAACTTCTTAATTTTTTCATTAGCTAACGATTCAACTGTTTTACTAATAGAAAGCTTTGTTCCATCCGGTAAAAGTCGCTTTGAAATTTTTTGTAAAATCGCATAAGCTTCTTTTGATAGAGAAACATTTTTATAACGAGCCATATCAGTCATTTTTTCCTTTCATTTTTATGATTTATATCCATTATAGCATTATTTTATAGGATTGTCAATCCAAAAAAAGGATTTGACAATTTATTAAAATAATGGTAAAGGTACATCTTTCTCACCTTTAATAACCGATTCTTCTGTTCCCTTTGAAGAATCGGTGTTTTCCTCTAATGGACCGCAATCAATACATGTAGTTTTACTAGCCCATTCATCATAAAAAGGGGTACAACCACAATTAACGCAGTATATATTCATAAAAGATATTATATCAAAAAATTAAGGCAGCATTAAGGCGGTTAAATTGATCGCTCAATAAGACATGAATACTTGGTTCCAATTTGATTTTTATTTACATATGCATAACCCATCTTAGATAAAACCTTAACCG
>CAXBEL010000247.1:0-6210 GCA_963974735.1 uncultured Flavobacteriaceae bacterium
CATATTTATTACGGCAAATGCATTTCTACGTCTTCCTCTATCTGTTTTAAAAGCCAATGGGTTATTGGTTTTGTAAACCTGCAAATTAAACGATAACAATTAGATTTTTTTGCAACAAGAATTAATTTATATAATTATAAAATCCATATTTTCTTAACTTGAAATCAAATCTTAAATCGTGAAACCATCAGAGCAATTAGCAAAGCACTTTAGAGAAGTTTATTTTGGCGGAAATTGGACCTCTTCGTCACTTGAGGATAATTTAGCAGATTTAAATTGGAAGCAAGCTACCACACAAGTTTATTCCTTAAATACTATTGTGGCTCTTGTCTACCATATAAATTATTATGTTACTGCTGTCACCAAGGTTTTGCAGGGAGAATCCCTGGACGCAAAGGATAAATATAGTTTTGACCATCCGCCAATACTATCTCCAGATGATTGGACAAAAATGCAGGAAAAACTTTGGGCGGATGCCAAAACATTTTTAAATTTAATTGAAGCATTGCCAGAAGATAAGCTTTGTGAGGATTTCTCTAATGAAAAATACGGCACTTACTACAGAAATATCCAAGGGGTGATCGAGCATATTCATTACCATTTAGGCCAAATTGTCCTTATTAAAAAGATTCTTCAAGAGAAAAATGGAAGTAAGTCAACCATTTAAAGTAAATAAGCCATTATTCATAAATCATAAAATACAGTTGCAAGAACATATTTAAAATTAGTACTTTAAATAAATTTTTCTGCCTAACCAACTTAAAGAATTTACAAAATGTCACTAAAACTAACCACCAACGAAAACAGTCCCTTTTATCAGAAATTTTTCTTGAACAAGATTAAAGACAAAATGTATTTGTCTTCAGTTATATTCATCATCATTTCATTTATAGCTTCCGCCCAAACAGACACTTCTAAAATTGAAATTCCTGATTGGGCTTTACCAGGTTCACCTAGCCATCAACAGGTCCCACCTCCCAAGGATTTTCATAGAGAGACCCGTACAGAAAATATGAAGATTGGTATTTTTGATGGAGTTAGTGATGTAGGAGGAGCTTTAGTCCCAGGATCTTCTTTTTATGATAAATCTGCAGATGAATACACAATAATTTCTGCGGGATATAATATCTGGTACACACGTGATGAATTTCGTTATTTATGGAAAAAAATGTCTGGGGATGTTTCACTCTCAGCTGACGTTAAGTTTCCAGATACCACAGGTTATGGAGACCGAAAAGTGGTTTTAATAATTCGTCAAACTCTGGAGGATGATTCTAAAGAAATTATGGTTGCCCTTCACGGTGCAGGTCTTATGCATATGGCGTGGAGGCCAGAAAAAGGCGAAGAACTGCAGGAAATGCGCATTGAGGAAGATAGTGCAACACGACTGGGAATTGAAAAAGATGGTAATGACTTTACTGCTTTTATTAAAATGCCTGGCGAAACTATGCACAATTCGGGAGAAACCGTACAGCTACAATTTGATGAGCCATTCTATGTAGGTATCGGTTTTACCTCACACTTGCCGGCAACAGTTGATACAGGAATATTTTCTAATGTAGTTTTAGAAAATAAAACAGGAGGAGTACAATAAAAAATGGTAGTAATATGATTTTACCACTTATAACTACAGAAACATTTTTAAATGAATTTTATTGACTGGATAGGCTCTATTGGAGTTTTTCAAATTTTGCTCGCCTATTTTTTAAATGTTGTAGGCAAGATAAATAACAAAGATCTTTCTTTTTTACTTCTCAATTTATTGGGAGCGTGTATGGCTTGTCTGGCATCAATATTATTAAAATATATGCCATTTATAATTTTAGAAGGAGCTTGGGCTTGCGTTTCATTAATAGCTCTTCTAAAATATAAGAAAAGATAACCAATACTAGAAAACTCTAATTTTCTATAAAATACCTCTAGCAGCATCTTTATCTAAAAACCAAACCAGATTTTCTGATTGTGGTTTTACAAGACTTGCAGGATATTTCATATAATTATCGGTTTGATTTACAATGTCAGTAACCTTTTCCGTTTTACTGGCCCCAGTAACCAGAAAAGCTACACGTTTTGCATTATTAATTATCTTTCCTGTAATCGAGACCCTTTTCTGCCCTGAATCTGGATGAAGAGCAACTACACAATTTTCGTCAGCATCCCAAAGCTCTATGTTATATGGAAAAATAGATGCTGTATGGCCATCATCTCCCATTCCCAAAATCACTAAATCAAATTGGGGAATTCCATTTACTTTAGGCAATTGGTTTTCTAAAACTTCACTATAGCGAACTGCTTCGGCCTCAGGATCATTTTCACCTTTTACCCGAAAGATATTTTCTTCAGGAATATCTATTATGGAAAGCAGATGATCTACGGTCATTTTAAAATTACTTTCAGAATCTGTAGGAGGTACACAACGTTCATCACCCCAAAACAGAAAAACATTTTTCCAATTGATGGCTTTAGCATAATTAGCCGCCAAATAATCAAAAACAATTTTAGGTGTGCTCCCACCAGAGAGTGCTATATGAATTTGCTTGTCCCCAACTGTCAAATCCTTAAAATATGCAGAGAATTCTTCAGCCACTTCTTGTTTGCTATCGTATATGTTTAACTCCATTAATTCTTTTTAATATTTGGTTATAATATCCTTTCCTCGATAGGACTAATCTATGATGCAGAACCCAGATTCATCTGTAAGATGTTCTCCGGGATTTCTCCAGCCATTTGTATCTTCCAGTAAATCATCAGAATTTTTTGGTCCCCATGTCCCTGCTGCATAACCATAGGTATTCACATTCTCTCCGTTTTCCCAATAGTCTAAAATAGGATCTACAAAAGCCCATGCAGCTTCAACTTCATCTGCACGTGCGTACAAAGTAGTATCACCTTGCATGGCATCCAGAAGAAGACGCTCATAAGCATCCATAACATTTGTATCTACTAAACTTGAATAATAGAAATCCAGATTAGCGCGTTCTACTTGAAAACCTTGTCCAGGTACTTTAACACCAAATTTTATAAGGATTCCCTCATCAGGCTGAATACGTACAATAAGCTTATTATCTTTATTATTTATGTCTTGATTTTTGAAAACTTCGTGGTGCGGGGTTTTAAAGTGAATAACCACTTCTGTCACCTTTGTAGGCATCCTTTTAGCTGTACGTACATAAAAGGGAATATCCTTCCAGCGCCAATTGTCAACAAAAAATTTAATGGCGGCATATGTTTCGGTTTTAGACTGAGGATCAACTCCTTCCTCTTCTCGATATCCTTTTACCTTTTTCCCATCTATTGTAGATGCAACATACTGCCCTTTCATTGTATTTTTAAATAGAATCGTTTCATCTGTCATAAGCCGCAGGGATTTTAAGGCCTTTACTTTTTCATTTCTAATTTCTTCAGCATTAGAATTAATAGGCGGTTCCATTACAATTAAAGATACAATCTGTAGCAAATGACTTTGAAACATATCACGCAGCGCTCCAGATTTATCATAATATCCACCTCTCATCTCTACACCTACCGTTTCTGCATTGGTTATTTCTACGTGATTAATATAATTTCGGTTCCAAAGGGGTTCAAAAATAGAATTGGCAAAACGGGTCACCAGTAAATTCTGTACGGTTTCCTTCCCTAAATAATGATCTATTCTATAAATCTGAGATTCCTTAAAATAACTCTGTAACCCTTTATTAAGTTCTTTTGCACTGGTTAAACTATAGCCAAATGGTTTTTCTACAATAATACGCTTCCAACCTTTTTCTTCATTGGTAAGCCCCTTATTACACAGGTTTTTAGATATGGTTTCATACAGACTAGGAGGTGTAGAAAGATAAAAAATGTAATTATCATCAGTACCATATTCTTCATTTAGATTATTGATTCTCTTGCTCAGTGCATCATACTCTGTATCATAATCATTCCCTAAATCCTCATAAAACAGTTTATCTGAAAACTTGGTTATAAAATCCTTATCCTCATCGCCTATACGTTGCTCTAGATATTTACTTTCCTGAACTACCTTTTTGCGAAAAGCTTCATCACTTATGTTGCTTCTACTCGCTCCCAGAACTACAAAATTTTCTGGCAGGTGATTGCCTTTGTATAAATTATAAATGGCAGGTATAAGTTTTCTTGCTGTTAAATCTCCAGAGGCACCAAAGATAATTAGCATTTGGTTTGAAGTCTTGTTTGTTGGTTTGGGCATATTTAGAGGATATTAGTGTAATGCACTTCTTTTATAATTGTTTAGCTAGTTTCTTTTAATAATCGGCTAAAAGTCGATGTTATCAATTAATTTTGAAATCAACAAAGTAAAAATAAGGCATATTTATATGAATCGGGGTCCCTGTTAAAAGAATGCCGATTAATTTTTAATTAAGAATAAAACGATAAAATGGAATATAAGGATTATGATTTTGGACTTGTGGGCCTTGGAGTAATGGGGCGCAATTTTATTTTAAACGTCGCCGATAATGATTTTAAGGCTTTTGGCTATGATTTAGATCAAGAGAAAGTAGATGCTTTAAAAACTGAAGGAGGTAATATTGAAAAAGTAAACGCTTCCACAGATATAGAGACATTTATTAATGCTCTTGCAGCACCTCGTAAAATTATGCTTCTTGTTCCTGCAGGAAAAATTGTAGATGCCGTTATAGAAAACCTATTACCTCATTTAGATAAAGATGATATTATCATAGATGGTGGCAATTCATTTTTTACAGATACAGATAGAAGGGAAACTTATTTAAAGGAAAAAGGTATTCACTTTTTTGGTTCTGGTGTTTCCGGAGGTGCAGAAGGCGCTCGCAAAGGCCCAAGTATTATGCCGGGTGGAAATAAGGAAGCTTACCAGCACGTGAAACCCATTTTTGAAGCTGTTTCTGCGAAATATAATGGGGAGCCCTGTGTTGCTTATTTAGGTCCTAAATCTGCCGGAAACTATGTAAAAATGGTTCATAATGGTATAGAATATGGGATGATGCAACTCACCTCTGAAATCTATGATCTTCTTAGAAAATCCTGTAAACTAAGTAATGATGAATTGCACGAGGTTTATAATAAATGGAATAACGGACGTTTACAATCTTTTTTGGTTGAAATTACCGCCGAAATATTTAAGCAAGAAGATGATTTGACAGATGGTCGTCTTGTAGATAAAATATTAGACAAAGCCAAGCAAAAGGGTACCGGTAAATGGACTTCTCAAAATGCAATGGATTTAGGAATTCCCGTTCCGACGATTGACATTGCTGTAAGTATGCGTGAAATATCTGCTCTCAAAGATGAACGTATCGTTGCAGATAAACTGTACGATCGTCCAGAACCAGAGCAAATTGAAAAGGAGAAGTTAATTAAAATGGCTGAAGAGGCTTTGTATTTTTCTTTCATAACCGCTTATGCTCAAGGCCTTCACCAGCTGGCAGACGCGTCTAAAGAATATGAATATAATCTGGATATGGCTGTAATTGCTAAAATCTGGCGTGCAGGATGTATTATTCGTGCCGGATTATTGGCGGATATTGCGGAAGCTTATACGTTGGATAATAATCTGCCCAACTTATTACTAGCGCCATCATTTGTTTCTAAAGTTCAGGATACATTACCAGCTGTTCGTGAGGTGGTTGCTTATGCAGCAAAAAGTGGAATCCCAGTTCCTGGTCTATCAAGTGCATTAAACTATTTTGATGCTTATACATCCAGTCATTTACCGCTAAACTTAATACAAGCACAACGCGACCATTTTGGCTCTCATACCTATGAGCGTTTAGATCGAGAAGGTATTTTCCATACCGAATGGGGAGTTTAAAAACCGATATTAAAAAGAAGAAATTTAAAAAGGAGAGCTATAAAGCTCTCTTTTTTGTTTTATACTTTAATGGTTAAGTAAACCTTTCTCCAAAGCCATAAAATTCTACCTTTATTTAAAGTACTTTAACCACTAAATTAATTCGACTTGAGATCTTTAAATAAAATTCCTCAGCCGTTAATTTTAATTTATGGGAAAATGAAAAACCTCTTTTATCAAAACACGGTATTTTGCTACAGCCACAGAATTATATATTATTAAAAAGGTGTAAATAGTAATACAGTATATTTTAACCTAATCCAGCAGCCCTATCTTTCTGGAATGTTCTATAGCCTTTTTACTGTTTGCGAAATAGTACGTTTCCACATTCATTTTTTTAATGTTCTCCAAGGTTTGCT
>CAXBEL010000248.1:0-6198 GCA_963974735.1 uncultured Flavobacteriaceae bacterium
AAAGAATTGTCTTTCCCGCCAGGTGAAAATGGCAGCTATCTAACCGAAAAAAATGCCTTACATATCTGGCCCAGAGGAAAAGATATGATGATTGCCCTTCCTAATCTGGATGGCAGTTTTACAGTTACTTTATTTCTCTCCTGGGAAGAAGGAAAAGATAGTTTTGACAGCTTGGATTCTCCAGAACGAATTAAGGAATACTTCCAAAGAGAGTTTCCGGACGCTTTAAAATTAATGCCTCATTTAATTGAAGAATTTAAGGATAATCCAACTTCCCCACTGGGAACTATAAAATGTTCTCCTTGGCATGCTTACGGTAAGGCTTTATTATTGGGAGATGCGGCACACGCCATCGTTCCATTTTATGGACAGGGTATGAATGCTGCCTTTGAAGATATAGTCGTTCTCGATCAAATGATTGATGAATATCAAGGTTCTTGGAGCAAGGTTTTTGAGGCTTATCAAGATGAAAGAAAAAAGGATACCGATGCTATTGCTGATCTTGCAGTAGATAATTTTCATGAGATGAAAGCCCACACAGCCAGTGAAATATTTCAAGAAAAAAGAAAATTGGAAATTGCCTTTGAAAAAGAATTCCCAAAAGAATATTTTTCTAAATATGCATTGGTGACCTTTAGAGAAGACATTTCCTATTCACAAGCCATGTTACGCGGGCGTGTACAGGACAAGGCAATGCTAAATCTCATACACGATGGGAAGTTATCTGGAGGGCTTTCCCTACGTGAAAAATTAGATTTAGTTATAAAAGAAACCCGGGAAATGCTTCACGACGATGCAGTCGCACATAATTTAGGATGATGTAAACCTTAAAAAGAGCACTATGAAAGGAAAACTTGTTGAAGGAAAAGCTAAGCCACGGGGCGCTTATCCCCATGTTAAACGAGTGGGTGATTTCATATTTGTATCTGGTACAAGTTCCCGTTTAGCAGATAATACGTTTGCGGGTGTACATCAAGTAGATGATATGGGCTCTATGCGTCTTGACATCAAAGAACAAACACGCGCTGTTATACAGAACATTACAGATTATCTGGCAACTGAAAATGCCTCCTTAAAAGATGTTGTCGATATAACCTCCTTTCTAGTAAATATGAATGATTTTGCCGGATACAACGAGGCTTATGCAGAATTTTTCTCTACAGAAGGCCCAACCCGCACAACTGTTGCCGTTCATCAATTACCACATCCACATTTACTTATCGAGATAAAAGCTATGGCATACAAACCCCAATAATTATGCGGGATATTAAAAACTTTATCAATGGAGAATATGTCGATCCCATTTCTGGCGAATGGTTAGACAATTATAATCCTGCAACTGGTGAAGTTTATTGCAAACTGCCCAATTCATCTTCTATAGATGTTGAGCAGGCAGTTTTTGCGGCTAAAAATGCTTTCCCTGTTTGGTCTAAAACAAGTATTGATGACCGTAGCAAAATTCTTATAAAAATTGCCGACCTAATCCTTGACAATTTAATCCCTCTTGCAAAAGCTGAAGCTCGTGATAATGGAAAACCTCTCAGCTTGGCCAATACAATCGATATTCCCAGAGCCTCTCAAAATTTTAGGTTTTTTGGAAATGCGATCACTCAATTTGCCAGTGAAAGTCATGAAAGTATGGGATTTAATGCAATAAACTTCACACTTCGCAAACCATTAGGTGTAGTGGGATGTATATCGCCTTGGAATCTTCCTCTTTATCTTTTTACCTGGAAGATTGCACCTGCTATTGCCGCTGGCAACTGCGTAATTGCAAAGCCCAGTGAAATAACACCAATGACTGCTTTTCTTTTGGCTGATATCTGTAATAAAGCTGGCCTACCAAAAGGCGTTTTAAATATTATGCACGGTAAAGGACATCAAACAGGGCAAGCAATTATAGAGCATCCTGAAATAAAAGCCATCTCTTTTACTGGCGGAACAAAAACCGGACAACATATTGCAAAAACAGCTGCACCGCATTTTAAAAAACTATCTCTTGAACTCGGCGGAAAAAATCCAAATATCATTTTTGCAGATTGCAATTACGAGGATATGTTAGAGACCACAATACGTTCTTCGTTTTCTAATCAAGGGCAAATCTGTTTATGTGGAAGCAGAATTTTTATAGAACGTCCCATTTATGAGCGCTTTAAAAATGATTTTATTAAAGGGGTGAAAAATCTGAAAGTTGGAGATCCATTTAAGGCGGCATCAGATTTAGGCGCTATAGTATCTAAAGAACACTTAGAAAAGATCAAATCCTATTTTGAAATCGATAATGAAAATGAAAAAATTCTTTGCGGAGGCAATCAATTACACCCTGAAGGATTTGAAAAAGGATATTATCTCGAGCCCACAGTTATAGAAATTTCTTCTAATGATTGTAAACTCAATCAAGAAGAAATATTTGGTCCTGTTGTAACAATAATGCCATTTGATGAAGAGAATGAAGTTTTAGAAATGGCCAATGCTATTAAATACGGACTTTCTGCAACTGTTTGGACGCAAAACTTGGATCGCGCTATGCGCATAAGTCAGGAGTTGGATGCAGGAATTATCTGGATCAATACATGGATGATGCGGGATTTACGTACACCCTTTGGAGGTATGAAAGCAAGCGGTATGGGGAGGGAAGGAGGTTTTGAAGTGCTACGCTTTTTCACAGAAGCAAAAAATGTGTGTATAAAATATAATGGATTGTAAACCTTTTAGAAATATTCTTTAATGAATTTAAACCTTACAAACAAAAATGCGATTGTATGCGGCAGTACGTCGGGTATAGGTCAAGCAACAGCTTTTGCTCTTGCAGATGAAGGTGCTAATATAACCTTAGTTGCTCGGGATGAAGAAAAATTAAAGGACGTTCTGATCTCTTTACCCCAAAATGGGCATCAGACACATCATTATCTTGTGGCAGATTTCAATAATCCACAATATGTTCAGGATATAATAAAATCGCATATTAAAAAGATAGGTGCCATCCATATTTTGATCAACAATACCGGAGGACCTCCGGGAGGATCTATATTTAATGCAGAGATTGATTCCTTTGAAAAAGCCTTTACACAACATCTTAAATGCAATCATCTAATCACTCAGGCCGTTGTACCGGGAATGAAGGAAACAGGATATGGTCGCATCATAAATATTATTTCTACTTCTGTTAAACAACCACTGGATGGTCTTGGAGTCTCTAATACTATACGTGGAGCAGTTGCGAGCTGGGCTAAAACCATGGCCAACGAATTGGGGCAATTCGGTATAACTGTAAATAACGTATTACCGGGCGCTACGGCAACAGGTAGATTGGATGAAATTATAAGCAACAAAGCAGAAAAAGCCGATCAGAACAAAGAAGAGGTCCAGAAGAAAATGGAGTCCAGTATTCCTGCAGGTCGCTTTGCAAAACCTGAAGAATTGGCCTATGCTATTGTTTTTCTTGCAAGCGAAAAAGCCGCATATATAAATGGCATAAATCTTCCTGTAGATGGAGGGAGAACGAAAAGTCTTTAAATCAATATAAATATTTAGCTAAAACAGTACCTTTAATTTGCAGACAACCTTAATATATGACCACTGATTCTACATTACAACCTCGTAAAAGATTGCGAATTAATGGGCATTCGCACCTTCTTCCCTATCCTGAAGAGATTCCTACTTTTATGAAAGACAAGGGGATTTTTTGGGTTGATAAGGACCGGAAATTTATGCTTCAGAAAAATTGGAACAGGCCTATTACGGATTCCAGTTTTTTTTTAAATGAGAAGTTGGAATGGATGGAGCATAATAAGTTGGATCACGCGGTTGTACTCAATCTTTCTCAACTATATGGTAATGGTCTGCGCCTAGAAGAGATGAAGCAGGCTTTGCGCTTTCAGAATGATTTTAATGCGCGTATTCAGCAGGCCCATCCATCTAAATTTACTTGTGGATTTGTGGTACATCCCGGTTTTGTGCGTGGTGCCCTCTGGGAAATGGAGCGGTGTGTGGAAGTGCTGGGATTAAAATTGCTTTGTCTGCCCACCCACTATATGGATACTATTGGAACATGGCGGAGTATATTTGATGAAGAGAATGAGCCCATTTTTGAGCTTGCAAGCAAATACAATCTAGCAGTTGAAATTCATCCTTATGATGGTGAGAAATTCATCTTATTGGAAAATACGGCTTGGCGCTTTCATCTAATCTGGATGCTTGCTCAATGTGCCGATGCTTATCATTTCTTAACGCTTAACGGATATCCCGATAAATATCCCAATATGCGGGTTTGTTTCGCACACGGCGGGCAATTG
The DNA here is from genome assembly GCA_963974735.1 of uncultured Flavobacteriaceae bacterium. GTDB lineage: Bacteria > Bacteroidota > Bacteroidia > Flavobacteriales > Flavobacteriaceae > Leeuwenhoekiella. The sequence goes on from CAXBEL010000248.1 coordinate 4,296, forward strand.
GCTCAAATCAATTTAGGTAGAAGAATACAGGGTTTTGATGGAAGACCCGATTTATTTGAGGGCAAACACCATCCCAGAAAATTTGTTGGACACAAAAACATATTTTTTGACACTTTGGTTCACGATACAAATTCGCTAAAACTACTGGTTGAAAATCAAGGAAGTAAGCAGGTTATAATGGGTCTTGATGATCCATATCCTTTAGGGGAAATGGAAAGTTTACCTCAATCCTCCTATCCTGGAAAAATTCTCGATCTTGCCAGAGATCGTAAAGTTATTACAGAAGAAGATTACCACGAGATTTGGGAAGACAATGTAATTAGATGGCTGTGCGGAACAGATATTGAAGCCAAAGCGACTTTAAGAAAAAGAATACTTTCATAATGCATTTTATACCAGAAAAACTTGATGAGTATGTTGTGGCTCATTCACAGCCAGAACCAGAATTATTGCAAAAACTTAGAAGGGAAACCTATCAAAAAATCTTACAACCCCGTATGTTAAGCGGCCATTATCAAGGTCGCTTGCTGAGTATGCTTTCAAAAATAATAAATCCGAATACAATTCTTGAAATAGGCACATATACCGGCTATTCTGCTTTATGTTTAGCTGAAGGTATGAAACCGGATGGAAAACTCCACACAATTGATGTAAATGAGGAATTGATGGATTTTCAAAAGAAATATTTTGATGCTTCAGAATATGCTTCTCAAATTTTTCAACATCTTGGGGACGCGCGGGAAATAATTCCCCAAATTGAAGCCACTTATGATCTCGTATTTATAGATGCAGATAAACCTAACTACCCAGCATATTTTGATATTATCATAGATAGACTCAATCCTGGCGGCATCATTCTTTCAGATAATGTTTTATGGAGCGGAAAAGTAATTGAACCTTTAAAAAAGGGTGATATTTCTACAGAAGCTCTTCTGGTTTACAACAGATTACTGGCAGAAGATGATCGATTAGAAACTGTGGTATTACCTATACGAGATGGTCTTACCATTAGCCGAAGAAAATACGCTTAGCTACTTATTCCGTTTAATATCTTGCAGATTCAATCGCAACAGAGCCATCTTGTACAGCTGGTAAATAAGCCAGGCTACGAGTGTCCCCACTCCTGCACCTACAAGTATATCTCCAGGATAATGTACACCAACAAAAATTCTACTCATAGCAAATAATACAGGCCAGAGATAGAAAATATAGACCCATTTATAATTTCTTCTAAGAACTAAAACCACAAATGTTGTAACCGTGAAGGAAGACGCAGCATGTCCAGAAAAGAATGAAAAATTGTGAGGCTGTTGTAAGACGCGTATTAATTCTTCTAACAAGGGCTCGTTGTTAGGTCGCAGTCTTGCTACATAACTTTTAGTGAGAATTGTAAAAAGTAAAGTAGTTGAGAAAGTAAGTAGTGTAAAAATAACACAAAGCATAGCCCTTCGCCAATGAAAGGTTACTACAAAGAGAATCAAGAACAGAATATATAGGGGCAACCAATTTTGAACCTGTGTAACAAAAATCCAAAAGGCATCATAATCCTCAATACCTAAATTATTTAGGTAAACGAATAAATCACGATCCCATTGGGCAAGCTGTTCCCACATTAAAATCTACGTTTGACAGGACCTGTGATATCTTCAATATCTTCTTTTGCCTTATCTATCTCTTTCTTTACGTCCTTCGCAATATCAGTTTTAATACCGCGATCCTCCGCGCTTCTGGTTATCTCTGTTTTAATCTCATCTGTGGCATTGCGCAACTGTCTCATTCCCTTACCCAAACCTCGAGCGATGTCGGGAACCTTGTCTGCTCCAAAAACCATTATAACGATAAAAATCACAAAGGCTATCTCGCCTCCGCTAATAAAAAGTGGTGCAATCATAATGACACAAAG
>CAXBEL010000249.1:0-6123 GCA_963974735.1 uncultured Flavobacteriaceae bacterium
CTTTAGAAAATATTCAAATTGGACCTTTTTAATGACAGATCCTTTGAAAGTTCTAAAGGGAAGAATAGTTATTACCAAATTTGTTAGAGCCAATATGCTTCTACCATGGATGATAAAAAATTTTACGTTTAAATATAAGCCGATTTTTTTGATACGACATCCTATAGATACTTGTATCTCGCAAATACGAGCTTTCGGAGAAGATACTAATGTGGTTCAAGATACACCTCCGGACTGTATTAACAACGAACGTTTTATTGAGCATAACGCCTTTATTAAAACTCTCTCTACTCATTTAGAAAGAAAAATAACTACTTGGTGTTTAAATAATATAACAACACTTAAATATCCCGAACTTAGTAAAGAGACTATTGTAATATATTATGAAGATCTTGTTTTAGATCCAGAATCCGTAATGGAATTTATTTTAACTAATTTAAAACTTGGAGACAATATCGATAATATTATTAAAAAACAAAATTTAAGAAAAGCTAGCAAAACTGATTTTAAAAATGATTTAATTGAAGATCCTACAAAACAACTGCATAAAAACTTTGATAAACTTGATCAAAAAACCAAGGATAAAATTCAGGCTATTTTTGACTATTTTGATTTTAAACTTTATGATGCATATTCTCCATTTCCTAAAAAGCAATATTTATCCTAATAATCTTTTTTGATTCAAACTTCTGAATTAGTTAGTGTAGGCACTTATTCATATTTATTAATGTAAACCGTTTTTCTATTTACAAACTCTTGAATTCCGTCAGAGGACAGTTCTCTACCATAACCTGATGTCTTAGTTCCTCCAAAAGGAAGACGAGGATCACTTTTCACAAGTTCGTTAACAAACACTGCCCCATCATCAAATAAAGGAATAATTTCTTTGGCTTTTTTAAAATCCTCAGTAAAGATGGAAACACCAAGTCCAAAATCAGACTGATTTACTAGATCCACTGCCTCTTCGTTATTTTTAAATGGTGTGATTCCTATTACAGGACCAAATGTTTCTTCTTTAAAAAGAGACATATCAGTATTGACATTAGCAACTACAGTAGGCTCAAAATATGCCTTATCCCTGTTACCTCCAATGAGAATTTTAGCTCCAGCATCAACCGAAGATTTAAGTTGCTTTTCTAAATCCTCTGCTAAATCTTCTCTCGCAAGTGAACCTATATAGGTATTCTCATCCATAGGATCTCCACTTTTTAAATCCTTTACAGCATCCACAAACTTTGAAGTAAATTCATCTAGGATATCTTCCTGCACAAGCAATCTTTTTCCGGCAATACAGCTTTGACCGGTATTCTGAAAACGTGCCTGTACACAAGTTTTGATGGTCTCATCAAGATTGCAATCCTGAAAAACCACTAAAGCATTGCTTCCACCGAGTTCTAAAACCGATTTTTTAATTTCAGATCCGGCAGCGGCAGCAACAGCACTTCCGGCAGGTTTGCTTCCCGTTAAAGTTACGGCTTTTACTTTTTTGTTCTTAATAACATCTTCAATCTTATCACTACTTAAAGGTAAATTTTGAAAACATCCCTTTGAAAATCCAGCGCGCTCAAACACTTTTTGTATGTTCTCGGCACTTTCCATCACATTACTGGCATGCTTTAAAATACCCACATTACCTGCCATTAAAGCAGGAGCAGCAAATCTAAAAACTTGCCAAAAAGGGTAATTCCAAGGCATTATGGCCAGCACGACACCTATTGGTTCATAACTCACATAACTGTCCTGTGCATCCGTTTCTATAAGTTTATTAGATAAATGTTTTTCTGCATTTTCCGCATAATATTCGCAGGCCCAAGCGCACTTCTCTATTTCTGCAACAGACTGTTTAATGGGTTTGCCCATTTCTTTAGTTATAGCAGTTGCATACTCTTCTTTATTTTTCTCTAATTCCTTAGACGCTGCAAGCATTAATTCTTTACGCTCCTTAAAGGATGTTTTTCTCCATTCTAAAAATTGATTATGTGCTCTCTCAATTGCTTCTTCGGTATCCTTTTTGCTATATTCATTTATAGCATGGACTTGTTCTTGTGTATACGGGTTTATAGATTTTATCATTTTCGTCATTTTTCTTAAAATTAAGAAGTAGATTTTATATGCGGGAAGGGATTAAGACCACTTTAACGTGAGATATGTTTATAAGTAGTTCACAACTACAAGCATCATTTTAAAAATCCCGCATTATATATTTTTATATTTAAAAAACTTTACTCATATGTTAACTAGAGATACCCAATTACTAGATATGAGGCCAGAGATTACATCTGCCCAAGTAACAGATTCAATGAGTAGTGATGAACGTTTTCAAAACAAAACATTGCGACCAGCAATTAAATTGCAAAACGACTTACTTATTGAAGCCTTTAGGAATTATATTGCTAAACACAAAAATGTGTTTTATTCCTTTCCTTTAGAGAAACGCATAGCCTATATAGAAAATGCTATACAAAAAGACATAAAGTTCAGAAATAGTCTTAAGGGGATGATTATAGGCATTTTTACTGTCGAAGAGTATCAAAAATATATTGAAAATTCTTCTGCATTAAATAAGCGCATGATGAATATTGTGAAAGAAAGAATTCTTAATAATATTCAATTATTAGAAAATGAACCGCAATTTTCTTAGATAGTTAATTTTTGTAGTTCTATTCCTACTTTATTATGATGTTATTTTTAATATTTCATATTATATAATATAATCATTTCAATATTAAAAACTTATACTTTAAATCAATATATACAGGTAATTAGTGAAAAATATTGAAATAAATATGAAGAATAATTTTATGATATTTATACTATTAAAATTTCTTAAATAATAGTTTATTCTAATTTCTACTCATTATTTTAGCGGTCAAATTAAAATTTTCAACGATGATGAGAAAACAATTACTTTTTATTCTTGTTTGTTTAGGAATTGTTAGCACATTTCAAGCGCAAGAAGAACAGACATTTGAAGAAAATGTAAATGAAAGTCAACCCAACAACGAATTTAATCAATGGTCTATAGATTTAAATGCTGGGGTTACAAATCCAACTCGCCCATTTACTGATAATTATTTTGTAAATACTCCCGATTTCTTTCACGGAGATATAGGTGTACGCTATATGTTTAATGAAAAAGCTGGTTTAAAAGTTGATTTTGGATATGATAAATTTGTAAATGATGAAGAAAGTTTTCCTTTTGAAAGTCGTCTATTTCGAACCTCTTTACAAGGAGTCCTAAATATTGGTAATATTGCCGGGTTTAGAGATTGGACTAATACAGTAAACCTTTTATTTCACGGGGGAATGGGTTATTCTAATTTAAAACCCCAAGAGCCACAAGAATTAAAGGAAGACAACATGCTAAACTTTATTGCTGGTATTACTCCGCAAATCAAACTTGCAGATCGCGTATCTTTAAATGCAGATTTATCCATTATTGGTCACGTTCGTCAAGATTATAAGTTTGATGGAATCACTAGAAATTTAGGCAATAGAGGTTTTGATGGTATGTATGTTAATGCAACTTTAGGAATCTCTGTTTATCTAGGCAAAAATAAAGTACATGCAGATTGGTATTCTCGTGAGAATACGGTTATGGCAGCATTAGATTCTGTAAAAAACCGTTTAACTAAATTAGAAAATGACCTTCAAGATACAGATCGGGATGCTGTAGCCGACTATTTAGATCGTGAGCCTGATACTGTTTCTGGTGTAACTGTGGATACTAAAGGCATTGCTGTTGACAAGAATAATAATGGCATTCCTGATGAATTGGAATCTGCGCTTGATTCTCGTTATGTAAATACTGAAGAATATACCAATATTGGAAGCGGAGGTGATATAATCAAGAAATTAATTAATGATGGCTATGTAAATGTTTATTTCCAGTTTAACAGTACCCAACCGGAAACATACAGCTATGAATCTATTAATTATCTGATTAAGTATATGAAAGAGAACACCAGCTCTACAGCACAATTAATTGGTTATGCTGATGAGATAGGTAATCCCCAATACAATCAGCGTTTATCTGAAAGAAGAGCACAAAGAGTTAAGGATATTCTTGTAGCTTCAGGTGTAGATGAGAGTCGATTATCTGTAACAGGAAATGGTGAAGATAATTCAGTAAATAAAAATTCTGGAGAAGCCCGTCAGCTTGTTAGAAGAGTTACTTTTAAACTTGAGTGAAAGAAAGATTTAAATTAATTTCCTAAAATGCAAAAAGCCCTTGATTTAAAAATCAAGGGCTTTTTTTATAAAAATTGCTTTAGAAGTATACTCTATACATTGAATAAGAAGTGCATTACATCACCATCTTTAACAATGTAATTTTTACCTTCAACTCCCATTTTACCGGCTTCCTTAACTTTAGCCTCACTACCAAAAGAGACAAAATCTTCATAAGAAATTACTTCAGCACGAATAAAACCTTTTTCAAAATCGGTATGAATTACTCCTGCGGCTTGGGGAGCTGTTGATCCTACAGGAATAGTCCAAGCTCTAACCTCTTTTTTCCCGGCTGTAAAATACGTTTGTTGGTTTAATAACTTATATGCCGTCCTTATTAATTTTGATGATCCCGGTTCCTCAAGTCCTATATCCTGTAAAAACATCTGGCGTTCTTCAAAATCGTCTAGTTCATTTATATCTGCCTCCGTGCCCACTGCAAGAACTAATACTTCAGCATTTTCATCTTTAACAGCTTCACGAACTTTTTCAACATAATCATTTCCAGAAACGGCAGAATTTTCATCTACATTACAAACATACATCACAGGTTTGTCTGTAATAAATTGTAAAGGCTTAACCCATTCAGTATAATCTTCTTCACTAAAATCAATAGCTCTTACTGAAACCCCTTTCTCCAGATGGTCTTTGATCTTTAACAAAATAGCTTCTTCTTTCTGAGCTTCTTTATTACCAGTCTTTGCAGCCCGTTTTACTTTGTCTAATTTCTTCTCGGTAGTTTCAAGATCTTTTAGTTGTAATTCTATATCTATAGTCTCTTTATCTCTAATAGGATTTACATTACCATCTACGTGAACAATATTGTCATTATCAAAACACCGCAATACATGTAAAATAGCGTCAGTCTCACGGATGTTTCCTAAAAATTGATTTCCTAATCCTTCTCCTTTACTCGCTCCCTTTACTAACCCAGCAATATCTACAATTTCTACCGTAGCTGGTAAAACCCGTTCTGGATTTACCAGAGATTCTAGTTTAGCTAATCTTGGATCTGGAACATTCACCACTCCCACATTAGGCTCTATTGTACAAAACGGAAAATTAGCACTCTGCGCTTTAGCGTTTGACAAACAATTAAAAAGAGTTGATTTACCTACATTGGGCAATCCCACGATACCTGCTTTCATAAAATGAAATTTGAACTTATTTTTTGAGGCGCAAAGATACTAAGCCTTTATAAAACTAGAACTATACTATTCTTAACATTATTTATGCAATTTCCCCTACTATTATTTAAGATTTAAAACAAGTTTGGCAACTCCTTCATAATTCTTAACAGCTTGAAACTTTAAATTGTTTCCTAAACAAACTTAATAATTATGAAAACCCTAGTTTTAGTAAGCGTAATGGCTATAAGTACTATAGCTTTTGCACAGAACAATGATAAAATAGAAAAAACCCAAACCATCAAAACAACAGTAAATAATGGAAGGGAAAGCAATACAACCACAAAAAAAATTACAACCACTACAAGTAGAGATGTTCAACTTAACCCTGCAGATACTGATAAAGTAAATCAAAGGTTATCAAATTCCGACTTAAATACTAGAACAGATGTAACTTATTCTAATAGTGATCATTCTTATAGATTAGAGAAAGATGATAAGGGAATGAATCTTGTTATGATGAATGGCACCGAAAGAATGCCTTTAGCCAAAATGAGAAAATTGAGTACTAAAGAGGGATACGTTATTAGAAATAATGATGAAACTTCATATGCGCATTTTGATACTGCTGGTAATCTAATTGTAGAAACCTATGATTACAAAAATGATTCGATTGTTGTAAAGAAATATTCTGTCAATCCAGAATAAACATTTTTTATATATGGAAAAAATTTCACCTAAAATGGCAGCTGCTTTTGGTGTTGGT
>CAXBEL010000250.1:0-6111 GCA_963974735.1 uncultured Flavobacteriaceae bacterium
GTTGAGTATTGATTTTATGTGGTTTGTATTCTGCATTTCCTCATAAACGGCGTCATAGTCGCCTTGAGCGAGCAATTCTTTAAAATTATTAAGATTATCGATATACCGATCAAGAATCTCAAGCACATTGTCCTTGTTTTCCTTAAAAATGGGGGTCCAGGTGGCAGGATTGCTTTTGGCCAACCGCACCGTAGATGCAAAACCGCTGCCCGCCATATCAAAAATATCCCGTTCATTTTTCTCTTTTTCTATCACCGTTTTCCCCAACATAAAACTGCTAATGTGTGATAAATGGGAAACGTAAGCTATGTGCCTATCGTGAGACTGAGGCTCCATATAACGAAGGCGCATTCCCATTTCCTGAAATAACTGTAAAGCTTTTTCCTGTAATTTAAATGCGGTTTTTTCAACCTCACAAATTATCATTGTATTGCCCGAATATAATTTTTCAATGGCCGCAGAAGGACCTGAAAATTCTGTACCAGCAATAGGATGAGCTGCTAAAAAATTACGTCTTTTGGGATGGTCCAGAGCGGCAGCACAAATACCTGCTTTTGTGCTTCCCATATCTACAACAAGAGCTTCATCTTTAACAATATCCAATATTTTAGGGAGTTCTATATTAGCTTGGTCTACTGGAATGGAAAGTATAACCAGATCTGCATTTTTTAAATCTTCATAAGTCCCAACGACATCTATAACACCCAGTTTTACAGCTTCTTTTAAATGGTTTTCACTCGCATCTACACCATAAATTTTGCTCTCCGGTAGCAGCTTTCGCGTATCTCTGGCAAATGAGCCTCCTATGAGACCGACTCCTATAATGTATATGTTTTTAAATTCTTCCATTTATAGTATTTGTGACTGACTAATTCAATTTTAATTTCTCTATTTAATCTTCTTTTAAATTCAAAAGTCCTTCAATTTTAAAAGCGTTGTATAGCTTCTTTAATTTTTTCTTCGGTTACGCAAAGCGAAAAACGAATGTATCCTTCGCCCTGACTTCCAAATATGGTTCCCGGGGTTATAAAAACACTTTTTTCAATCAGGATTTTATCTATAAAGTCTTCTGCGTCGCCTGCCCCCGATGGTAATTTTGCCCACACAAACATTCCGGAGGTTTTTTTATCAAATTTACAATCGAGCTTTTCTGCAAGTTCCCACACCAACTCACGCCTTTTTGCATACACCGCATTTAACTTGTCGAACCAGTTTTGACCTTCTTTTAAGACAGCAACAGCACCTTTCTGAATACCGTAAAACATACCGCTATCCATATTGCTTTTTACCTTTAAAACATCATTTATAAAGCCTTCTGCCCCCAGAACCATACCTACTCGCCAGCCTGCCATGTTAAAAGATTTACTAAGAGAATTGAGCTCCAGAGCAACATCTTTTGCCCCTTCAACACTTAATATGGATAACGGATTATCATTTAAAATAAAACTGTAAGGATTATCATTAACAATCAAAATATGATTTGCCTTCGCGAATGCAATCAACTCTTCAAAATCTTTCTTAGCTGCCTTTGCACCAGTTGGCATATGCGGATAATTCACCCACATTAACTTGACTTTACTTAAATCTTTTTTGCTTAAAGCCTCATAATCTGGCAACCAGCTATTTTTTGCATCAAGCTCATAATAAACCGGCTCTGCTTCTAATAATCGTGTTACCGAAGTATAGGTAGGATAGCCTGGATTAGGTATTAAAACTTCATCACCTGCATTGAGAAAGGCCATGCTTATATGCATTATACCTTCTTTAGAACCCATTAAAGGCAAAATTTCAGTTTCAGAATCCAACTGTACTTGATACTGGTCGCTATAGAATTCTGCAATTGCATCGCGCAACTGCGGCAATCCCTTATAACTTTGATATTGATGAGCGGGTCCGTCCTTCAACGCGTCAGTTAATGCTTCAATTACTTGTGTGGGCGGTGCTAAATCTGGGCTTCCTATCCCCATATTTATTATGGGTTTACCAGCTTCCGTGAGGGCTCGCACTTCTTTTAGCTTACGCGAAAAGTAATACTCTGTAGTCTGCTGCAACCGATTTGCTGTAGTGATCATTTTTTTCTGTTTTTATATTCGCCCAATACCTCAAAGTTCATCGCCATTATTTCCAACAATTTCTTGGCCTTTTCAAAATCTTCGTAGTTTTTAAAGGTCACATCCACAAAAAATGAATATTTCCAAGGGGTCTCAATTACCGGCAGGGATTGAATTTTAGTTAAGTTAAGTCGGCAATCACTCATTACATTAAGTACTGCGGCCAAGCTCCCTCTTTTATGATCAGTTAGAAATTTCACGCTAGCCTTATCTGGCACTCCAGCTTCAGTGCGACCATTATTATTTAAGACAAAAAATCTAGTTGAATTGTCCTTAATGGTTTGCATATTTTCAGCAAGAATTTCCAATCCGTATATTTCTGCAGCAACATTGCTGGCGATTGCACCTACGCCTATTGCCTGTTCTTCTTGCACTCTTTTCGCAGCACCAGCGGTATCATCATCTTCTACCAATTTTATATGATCCTGACCTTTAAAAAATTCCCGGCACTGCAACAACGCCATAGGATGAGACCACACTTCCTTCAAATCTTCAATTTTTTGACCTGGCAAAGCCATTAGATTTTGATGAATAGGTAGGTAGAATTCCCCTTCAATATTCAGTTTATATTCATCAATTAGGGCATAATTAGGTATGATACTTCCTGCAATACTGTTCTCTATTGCCATAACCGCATCAGTACTCTCACCAGACAGCAAACTATTTACGACATCTTGAAAAGACCTGCATTCTGTTACGGATACTGCTTGAGTGAAAAATTCCTGTGCTACCTTATGGTGAAAGGAACCTTTTATACCCTGTATGGCGACTTTATGATTTATCATTTTATTTTTTAGCGCATTTATTTAATCCCGAATGCAAAAAAAAAGTCCCGATTCTAAAATCGGGACCTAAATTATATTTAGTTACTACACTTTATACTATAGCGGCCCCGTTTCTTTTCTATGAAAAAAGAAGTAATAACGGTTCCAGAAATAAAGTAAGTTTAACATTATCTTGTTGTTATGCGGCTAAAGTAATTAAAAAATCGAGAATTGCTAAACATCCCTCCTACTTTTGTGAATATTTTTAAAAAACATACTTATCTTCAATATAAAATAGATTACCTGTAATAGAACGTGCTATTTTTTAAGGATATCGTGTTCAAAAAAACACGAGGATAAACAGTATTTGTTTAATTTTGATGATTGAATATACTCCTAAACTTATGCCGTTTATGCCTCAATTACTAAATTACTTTTTCAGTAAAAAATATATTCAAGACTCTAAAAAGATTAAAAATATATTAGGTTAATGTCTATCACCGTTTCAAACATAAGTAAGTTATACGGCGAGCAAAAAGCATTGGACAGTGTTTCTTTTACTGTCAAACGTGGAGAAATCACAGCTTTTCTGGGACCTAATGGTGCTGGTAAAAGCACAATGATGAAAATCTTAACCACCAACTTGCAACCTACATCAGGAGAAGCATCTGTAAATGGATTTTCTACCGAAAAAGAAAAAATAAGTGTACAAAAAAGTATAGGATACCTACCAGAAAACAATCCTCTTTACGCAGATATGTACGTGAAGGAGTATCTAAAATTCAATGCCAAAATATACAAGATTGACAAAAGCCGAATATCTGAAATAATTGATAGAACAGGTCTTACACCTGAAGCTGACAAAAAAATAAGTCAACTGAGTAAAGGTTATAAACAGCGCGTAGGTCTAGCCTGTGCCTTGCTGCATGATCCAGATGTACTCATCTTGGATGAGCCTACTACGGGTCTGGATCCTAATCAACTTGTAGATATCCGCAAATTGATAAAAGATATTGGGAAAACCAAAACAGTCTTATTATCTACCCACATAATGCAAGAAGTTGAAGCTATCTGCGATCGGGTTATTATTGTAAATAAGGGACAGATTGTCGCAGATAAAAATCTTATTGATTTACGCGAAGGGCAAAAACAGATAATTATTGTAGAGTTTGATTATCGTGTAGAAGATGTCGCGTTACAGCAATTGCCCAAAATCAAGACGGTAAGAAACATTGGCGGATTTGCCTATGAACTTGTTTTTGACACACAAAAGGATATGCGGTCTGTTTTATTTGATTTTGCTCATGATAATGGATTAAAAACCTTACAACTAAATAAAAAAAATACTTCTTTGGAAAGTCTTTTTCAACAACTAACAGCTTCAGAAAAATCAACTAGCTAATGATAGCGTATTGCTTCGCCCTGTTCTTTATTATTATTGCATTTCTACCCCTAACACGCGGAACGCACTGGTTGATTCGCTGTTGGGATTTCGCACGTGTTCAAACCAGTTTTCTACAGGTATTAACTTTAATATTGCTTTTAATTTTCGCTTTCCCGGTAGAAACCTGGGAATGGGGAGTTACAATAATTTTAATAGCTACAATAATTTTTCAGGCAAGTTTAGTATTTCCTTATTCCCAATATTTTCCTATAAAACGCCAGAAGCCAGATAGTTTTGATAATCTAAGAAAGATACGGCTAATAACTTCTAATGTTCTTCAAACAAATTCAGACTACACAAAACTCATAGAACAAGTAAATGAACACGCTCCTGATCTCCTACTCACTATGGAAACAAATAATGATTGGGAAAAAGCACTTGAGCCTATTGAAAAGGATTTTCCGTATAAAGTATGCGTTCCTTTAGAGAATTTTTATGGCATGCATCTCTATTCTAAATTTGAATTGAGCGATACCCAAATTAATTATCTCGTGGAAAAAGATGTTCCTTCTATATTCACCAAAGTGCATTATAGAAAAGGTGCTCCGCTTAATTTAATATGTGTACACCCTGCACCTCCTAGCCCCACTGAAAATGAAACTTCAGAAGAGCGGGATGCAGAATTGCTTATCGTAGGAAAAGCCGTTAGAGAATTAAACAATCCAATAATTGTTTGCGGAGATCTTAATGATGTGGTATGGTCGCGTATATCACGCCTATTTACTAAAATGACAGCCCTAAAAGATCCGCGTATAGGCCGTGGTCTCTTCCCTACTTTTCACGCAGATTATTGGTATTCCCGTTTTCCCATAGATCACCTTTTTCACTCTAATGATATTACAGTAGATGCTATGAAGCGGTTGCCACATATAGGTTCTGATCACTTCCCTATGTTTTTTACCCTGTGGGTAGAAAATGGCGCAGAAGAGTCTGAGACTCCAGATCTAGATAAAGTCACCGAAGAAGAAATTGAAGAACGCATAGAAGAAGGTCTAGAACATCGTACAGAATAAATTTGAGAGTGTAATCCTTGCCTTGACTAATCTATTACAACTTAATTTTTCGGATAAAAAGTGAAATGCAATATTATTATTCCTTTCACAAATACTAACATCTCCTTAACGCAGGTAAATCGTAGTATACAGTAACTTTGCCAGTAGTTGGAAAAGGGTATAAACTATGCCATATCCAGCTAACAAAAAACTAAAGAAATTATGACTATTATGAAAAAACACAATTTATTACTGATATTATTTTTATGTATGAGCGTACCTCTTTTAGCTCAAACTAAAAAGGACCGAAAGATTATTAAAGATGCTGATAAAGCAAAAGATACATTTATAAGAGAGGATAGTTCGCTTGAATCTTTTTTTGATGATTCTCAGGCTTATGTAATTTTTCCCAATGTAGGTAAAGGTGCATTTGTTGTAGGTGCTGCTTCGGGTAATGGAGTTGTCTATGAAAATGGAGTAATGACTGGAATGGCAAAAATGAAAAAGCTGGATATAGGTTTACAAGCTGGAGGAAAAGCTTTTAGTGAAGTAATCTTCTTTAATAGTGATAGTGCATTAAAAAGATTTAAAGATGATGATTTTGAATTCACCGGTAATGTTTCTGCCGTAATGCTAAAATCAGGTGCTGCTGCCAACGCTAAATATCGTGATGGAGTGGCAGTATTTGCTAAGCCTAAGGCTGGGCTTATGGTAGATTTATCTGTAGGTGGACAAAAATTTGAGTATATCTCTATGGACGATGTACGCGATAAAATGTAAAACCTCTAATTATTATATAT
>CAXBEL010000251.1:0-6108 GCA_963974735.1 uncultured Flavobacteriaceae bacterium
CTGGAATTAATTTATAATCCTCAGCCTAAAAATTGGCCTGAATATGCTACTCCAATGGCTCCAATGCCACAGGTTCCCAAAGAGGACGCATTAAAAATTGCTGCCTGGATTAATTCATTAAAATAAAAGTCAATTCATTAAAATAGAAGTCTTTTCATTAAAAGCATCATAATCACTCTCAGTATTATGATGCTTTTATTTTTATCACAATTTTAATAAACATATAAACTTTGCAGATGTACGATTGTTTCTGAATGGAAAGATGTATATTTTGATTAAATAGTATTACTATTATGTAGATGCCGTCACTACCTTTCTTCCCTATTTATACAAAAATATTCTAAGAAATTTATATTTTATGTTTTAATTATACAAATAGAGCTTGCCAGAAATAATAGAATATAACCGAGAATTATTTTTGCATCAATAAATACAGTAATAATAAAATCAGCTGTAAAGAAAATTTTCTATTTTAAAATTAAGACATTAGAATGGGGAATTAAATGATTTGAAATTTATGAAGAAAAAACGTCTCGCATTAAAAGATATAGCTTCCAAATTAAATGTTTCTATAACTACAGTTTCCTTTGTTTTAAACGGGAAAGGTAAAGAAAAAAAAATATCAGACGAAGTCATTAAGAAAATACAAGACTACACGGAATCCATTAATTTTAGACCAAATTTAGTTGCGCAAAGTCTTAGAACAGGAAAAACTAAGATTATTGTCTTTATGGTTGAAGACATAAGTAATTACTTCTTTGCTAAACTTGCTCGAATTATTGAAGACTTAGCTTACGATAAGGATTACAAAGTACTATTCTGTAGCAATGAAAATGATGATAAAAGATCGAAGGAATTAATAAATTTATTTTATGAGCGCCAAGTTGATGGTTTTATAATTATACCTTCTTCAGGAATTGAAGAAGATATTAAATCACTAATAAATAATAGGGTACCCGTTGTATTATTTGATAGATATTTTAAATCTTTAGAGACAAATTACGTTATAATAAATAACAAAGTTGCTTCGCAGAATGCTACACAACATTTAATAGATAATGGTTTTAAAAATATAGCTTTTATTACCACAGATGTAAGACAAATACAAATGTTAGATAGGCTAAAGGGCTATGAAGAAGCGACTAATAAAGCCAATTTAGTTAGCCATGTACTCCAAATTCCTTTTAAAGATGTCGATTCTGAGAGAGGTAAAGATATGATAAGTTACATCATTAATCATAACAATATTGATGCTATTTTCTTTTCTACAAATTATCTTACTCAGAGTGGTCTTGAGGTTCTTAAAGAAACGAACCCTGCACTAATAAATGAATTAGGTATTGTCACCTTTGATGATAACGATTTATTTCGGATTCACACTCCAACTATAACAGCTGTTGCTCAGCCCTTGAAGGAGATTGCTCAAGAAATAATGAAAATTATGTTTGATCTTCTTTCAAGAGATGATTTAAATTTATCTGTCAAAAAGATTGTTTTGACAGCAAATTTAATTCAAAGGGATTCTTCTATCTCCAAATAAAAAAGTGCTTACCGCATTTACAATTTCAAAAACGAGGTTTTGCTCTCGACCATCTTTTCTTTTGTATATTCATCTATTCTACCTTCGTCTACAAATTATAGTAAAGATCAATTAAATAAATAAACTAAATCGTTTTACTATATAATTTAATAACGATATTTGAAAATATATGTTAAAAATCAATATATTTCTTCAATCTATTTATTTATGACTTCACTTAGGCCGTTTAAAATTATCAGTTCAATCCTCCTAATTTGTTTAGGCAGTGCCTGTAAAAATAATACATTTAAAAAGGCGGAAAATACTGCTAATATATCAGTTGAATTACGCTCTCCCGCATATCCCCTCATAACACATGATCCTTACTTAAGTATCTGGTCTATGGGCGATAAACTTAATGAAAGTACTACAAAACATTGGACAGAAAAAAACCAATCATTAGTAGGTATTTTAAAATTAGATGACAAATTTTATCGCTTCTTAGGACTGGAGTCCAAAGTTTATGAGACGCTTCTACCTGCTTCTGATGAAGAAAATTATACAGTGAGTTATACAGAAACAGAACCTAAAATTAATTGGCATGATTCAGATTACGACGCTAGTTTATGGAAAAAAGGCAAAGCTCCTTTTAGCAATAATGAAAACGAAGCTAAAACAGTCTGGACAAGTAATGATCTGTGGTTAAGACGAACCTTTGATTTAGAGAACATAGATCTAAAAAATCTCTATTTAAAATTGAGACATGATGACAATATCGTCGCTTATTTAAATGGTGATAAAATCACCGATATAAATGGTTGGCAGCATAGTTTTAAATACATACCTATAACAGATAATATTATTGAAAAATTAAAAAATAAAGGGAATATCTTGGCCATTCATATAAAAAATACAGCCGGAGGTCAATGGCTTGACGCAGGTTTAGTCACAGAAGCTAAGAGGGATGAAGATGTACATATCCAACCAGCCAGACAAACAAATGTAAAAATAACTGCTAACCAAACTCAATACACCTTTGATTGTGAAGGAACAACAGTTAATGTAAACTTCACCTCTCCCCTGCTTATTAAAGATCTTGATATATACAGCAGACCTGTTTCCTATATTTCAGTTTCTGTTAAAGCAAATGATGACACAACTCATAAAGCTCAACTCTACCTAGGAGCATCTACTGCAATCGCTGTAAATGAACCCGCTCAAGAGGTTGAAGCAACACATTATAATTTTAGAGACTTAAGCATTCTTAAAGCAGGGACGACTTCACAACCCGTTTTAGAGAAAAAAGGGGACGATTTACGAATTGATTGGGGTTATATGTATATTGCAACTCCTTCAAAACCAACAATACAATATATTTCTCAAGCCAGCAATGGAACAGAAAATTTTGTTACAGCTAAGACTGCTGATCTCAAAACACATCTAACGGGAAAGAACCTAACTCTCAATACAATTACAGATTTGGGCGAAATAGGGAATAAAAGTGTTGATAAGGTCTTTATGATAGGTTACGATCAAGAAGAAGCAGTAAACTATTTTGGTTCTTCTCTGAAACAATGGTGGAAAAAAGACGGTAATAAAATGGAAGAGGTTTTAATAACTGCCAATTCTGAATATGATAAAATAATTGATAAAGTACACGATTTCGATCAAAACCTCTATGATGATGCAGTAGAATCTGGTGGCAAAAAATACGCAGATTTGTGTGTTTTAGCCTATAGACAGTCAATAGCCGCACATATATTAGTAGAAGCCCCTAACGGAGATATTTTATTTTTATCTAAAGAAAATAATAGCAATGGGTCAATTAACACAGTGGATGTTACCTACCCTTCAGCCCCTTTATTTTTAATTTATAATCCTGATTTATTAAAAGGTATGCTTAATGGTATTTTTTATTATAGCGAAAGTGGAAGATGGAAAAAACCGTTTCCTGCTCACGATTTAGGGACCTACCCTATTGCAACAGGGCAAACCTATGGCGAAGACATGCCTGTAGAAGAAGCTGGTAATATGATTATTTTAAGCGCAGCTATAGCAGAACGTGAAGGTAATGCCAATTATGCAAAAGAACATTGGAAAACGTTGACCATCTGGGCAGATTATCTTATGCAAAGTGGATTTGATCCAGCTAATCAATTATCAACAGATGATTTTGCTGGCCACTTGGCTCGTAATGCCAATCTTTCAGTTAAAGCTATCATGGCAATTGCATCTTACGGTAAACTAGCAGACATGCTTGGCAACACCAAGGTAGCTTCAAAATACACTACGGCTGCAAAAAATATGGCTCAGAAATGGACCGAAATGGCCAAGGACGGAGATCACTATACATTAGCATTTGGCAATAAAGGTTCTTGGAGTCAAAAATATAATCTGGTGTGGGATGACATTTTAGGTCTTGATACCTTCCCTAAAAATGTATCTGAAATAGAAGTTGCTTACTACTTAACCAAACAAAATAATTTTGGCTTACCATTAGATAGCAGAAAAACATATACAAAATCAGACTGGATTTTATGGACAGCTACTTTAGCTGATGGTGATGAAGATTTTCAAAGCCTTATAAAACCTGTTTGGGAATTTGCTAATTCAACCCCAGATCGTGTTCCCCTTAGTGACTGGCACGAAACTACAGATGCTCATAAAGTGGGATTTAAAGCCCGTTCTGTTGTGGGTGGATATTTCATTAAAATGTTAAAAGAGCTGCATCTCAATGAATAAACATTTTTAAAATTTACAGTTATAAGAGTATTTAGTTGTGTTCGATTTATGCTAAACTATGGGCTTGTGTATTTAAGATCTAAATTTAAAGGTTATATTTAATCTACTAAATCGTTTTATGTGATGAGAAAAGAGAACATTCCAAATATTGAACCACGAAGAGATTTTATTAAGAAAGCATCTATAGCTTCTTTGGGAATAACTATTGTACCCCGACATGTTCTAGGTGGTAATGGCTATACTGCGCCAAGCGATAAGTTAATAGTAGCTGGAATAGGTGTAGGAGGTAAAGGGGAAAGTGACCTCAAAAGTTTTGCTGATTCAGGCAAAGCAGAGATTGGGTTTTTATGTGATGTTGATGATAGAAGAGCTATAAATTCTAGAGCACGCTTTCCCAAATCCAAATATTTTAAAGATTGGCGGGAAATGTTAGACAAAGAAGGTAAACATTTTGATGCGGTATCTGTTTCAACACCTGACCACAATCATGCTTCACCTACTATGGCTGCGATGGAAATGGGCAAACACGTATATGTTCAAAAACCTCTTACGCATGATATTTACGAGGCTAGACAACTCACTGAAGCTGCCAGAAAGTACAAGATTGTTTCCCAAATGGGAAATCAAGGTTCTTCTGGAGATGGTGTTCGCAGACTACGGGAGTGGTTTAATGCGGGTATAATTGGTGATGTACATACTGTATATTGCTGGACAGATCGTCCCGTATGGCCTCAGGGAATTCCATGGCCAAATACACACATTTCTATACCTAATGGATTAAATTGGGATTTGTGGTTAGGTACAGCTCCTTATAAAGAATATATTGATGGACTCGTACCTTTTAATTGGCGTGGTTGGTGGGATTATGGCACTGGTGCGTTAGGAGATATGGGTTGTCATTTGGTCGAAGCCCCTTATAGGGTGTTGAACTTAAAATATCCTAAAGATGTCCAGTGCAGTGTAGGAAGCGTTTATATTGATGAATTTAAACGGGGATATTTCCCAGATAGTTGTCCACCTTCAAGTCACATTACTATGACTTTCCCTAAAACTGACAAGACCGAAGGAGATGTTGTTTTACACTGGATGGATGGAGGAATACAACCTACTAGACCCGCAGAACTAGAACCCAACCAAACTTTTGGTGATGGCGGCAACGGTGTCCTGTTTATTGGTACTAAAGGAAAAATGATGTGTGGCACCTATGGGGAAAATCCCCAATTGCTTCCTGTATCAAGAACTAATGAGGTTACCGTAAAGGAAGAATATGATCGTGTTACAGGCGGAGCGAATGGTCACTATCAGCAGTGGGTAGAAGGAGCTATTGCAGGTTACGGTAAGAAAGAGCTAAGTTCACCTTTTGAAATTGCAGGTCCATTGACAGAAACTTTATTGATTGCCAATTTAGCCATTCGTGGAATGGATATACGCACAGAAAATAAAAGCAATAAAGGCAATACTGTTTTTGAATATCCCGGCAGAAATGTACAATTGCTTTGGGATGCAGAAAATATGAGAGTAACAAATCTCGATTCTGCTAATCAATTTGTTAAACGAACTTATCGTGAAGGCTGGTCTCTTTAATTCAAAAATAATTAAAATGAAATATATATCCTTTTTTGGAAAGAATTATTAATGAGAGCTCAAAATTGAAATTTCAGGGCAATAAAGTTGAAAAACATAATGTGATTTAAATTATTTGTAAACTTCCTAATAGTTACTCCATGAAAAAAATACTTACGATTATTATGTCAATTCAACTTTCCTTTTGTTATGCTCAAAATAACCCTGCTTTTCCGGGGTGGTATGCAGATCCTGAAGGCATCATTTTTGATGACGAATATTGG
>CAXBEL010000252.1:0-6087 GCA_963974735.1 uncultured Flavobacteriaceae bacterium
CACTCATAAATGAGGCTCGCGAAGGCCCGCATATTGGGTATTGAGAATAAGCCCTTGTGAATCGCACTCCCTCATTAGCCAAGCTATCTAAATACGGAGTGTGATTTTCAATTTCCATATATGGACCAATGCGGGTGTTAAGATCATCCGAAATTATCAGTAGGATGTTTGGCTGCGCTTTTAATATCTGCGAAGAGAAGAGAATTATAAGTGAACATATTATATGGATAGTATTAAAGGAAAACATCCATTCTGTTTTCAAATATTTTTTTTTACTTTTTTTTTCCATTATTGAATAATTTTACTTTTTCAAAAGATTTAGAATTATTAAAATTTATAATTCAACTTTTTCCTCGAAATTTTCGAAAACACCTGTATAAATACTTGGCTATATTAAAATCTCTTGGATTACATTATATTCTTCTATTCACACAAGATGGTTGGAAGAGCTCAAAGATTATTTACTTTTTCTCTGCTCCAAATGTTCAAGATATTCTCTTAGATATTTTTGATCTAACTCTTCTGAGTCTCCATATTTCTCACGCAGATCGTTTAGTTTTCGGTGTAAATCGGCTCTTAAATCCGCATATTCCGGTTCCTCGTAAATATTATTCATCTCATTTGGATCCTCTTTTAGGTCATACATTTCCCACTCATCAATATCATAATAAAAGTGCATTAGTTTATATCGATCTGTAAAAATTCCATAATGTCTTTTTACCATATGAACCGACGGATATTCATAATAGGTATAATAATTTGCATCGCGCCAATCATCAGAAGTCCCTCTCAATAGATCCCTGAAAGATTCGCCTTGCATCTCTGCAGGAATTTGTACCTCGGCAAAATCCAGTATAGTTGGTGCAAAATCCAGATTTTGAACCAGCTCGTCAATAACAGTACCTCGCTTGATTTCTTCTGGGTATCGAATTAATAAAGGTGTCCTAAGGGATTGTTCATACATAAAACGTTTATCAAACCACCCATGCTCTCCCAGATAAAACCCTTGGTCAGACGTATAAATCACAATGGTATTGTCATCTAAATTGTTTTTTTCAAGATAATCCAGAACTTCTCCTACTCCATCATCAACTGATTTAATCGTCCGTAGATAATCCTTAATATAGCGGTTATATTTCCAAAGAGCAATTTCCTTCTCTCTTTGACTTGCTGTATTTAGAGCTAATATTTTTTTTGTGGTATTACCGTCCCTAAAATTTTTATCTTTTGGGTAATATTTATCTAAAAACTCCCTGTTCTTAGGATCATAGGCTGCTTTCCATTCAGCTAATTGTTTATCATTAAAACGTTCTAATTCTCTATTTAATCCAGTCTCATTTCCTTCTGGGTCAATTTGAAATTTAAAATCGTGCCCCCACCTTGCATGGCCATCAATTTCCATCTCTTGAGTTTTTGCGGCAGTTCCTCGTCCGGCATAATTTGATTCATCATCAAAATAAGTTGCAGGGGGAGTGAAGTCAATATCATCGTATAGGTTCAGATATTTTGGTGCGGGTTTCCAATTTCGGTGTGGAGCTTTTTGGTTATAAATTAGAAGAAAGGGTTTTTCCTCATCACGTTCTTCTTCTAGCCATTTTAATGCATATTCAGTAGTGATCTCAGTAACATACCCTTCAAATCTCTTTCGTTCTCCATTCACCAAAAAATCTGGATTATAATAATGACCTTGGCCGGGTAAAACCATAGAATGATCAAAACCCTGGGGGAGACCGTCGAGGTGAATTTTGCCTATCATTGCAGTGGAATAACCTGCTTTCTGCAACTCTTTAGGAAAATTACTTTGATCCCAGTTAAATGGTTGAATATTATCTACTTTTCCGTTTACAAAACTATGCTTACCGGTAAGGATTACCGCTCGACTGGGGGCACAAATTGAATTTGTGACGGTTGCCCTGGTAAAAATGGAACCCTCATCTGCTAACCTATCGATATTTGGCGTTTTATTTAATCCATGCCCGTAAGCGCTGATAGCTTGATAAGCATGATCATCGCTTATCATTAAAACAATATTAGGCCTTTTTTTCTCTTCCTGAGCTAATAAACTATCAGGAACTCCGTAAAAGGTTAATATCCCTACAGTTAAAATTAAATTTTTATATAATCTCATGGTTTCATCATTTATTTAAAAACAATTTTTATTTTTCCCATTAAAAATCAATAACCGGGATTTTGGGTTAATTCACTATTTAAATCCAATTCTCTTTGAGGGATAGGATAAAGGTTATGAGCTTCTCGAATGTTATCGCTAATTTCGACTTTATTCGATTCTGCTAGTTCAGCTTCTCTCATTCCATGAGCTTCCATTGTCTCGACTAATTTCCCTGCCCTAACAAGATCAAACCAACGATGTCCTTCATAAGCAAATTCCAATTTTCTTTCTTCCAATATAGCTTCCTTTAATTCCTCCTGACTTAAAGCCGAATAATTCCCTTCAGGCCCATTAAAAGCCCTTTCCCTTACCAGGTTTAAATAGTCTAGAGCTTTCGGTGTTTGGCCTATTTCGTTTAAAGCCTCTGCAAACATTAATAAGGCATCAGCATATCTTAATATATGGTAATTAGTACCTATACGATTCATTATAGTTTCTCCTTCTTCCCAATATTTACCAAATAGTGGAATAGTCGCTGTATATGTTTGACCGTCTGTCGGACTCACATAATCAAGTTTAAAAGTGCCATCTTTTCTGCCATCCTCTTCCGAATATTGATTATACAAATCAACGGTAGGGATATCTGCCTCATTCGCATTATTTATTCCAGGAACCCCTGCACCTTCATGTATGGAATATTTAGGAGCATTTAATTGGGGCGCCCAATTGGAAACACCTGGTGGATCCATAAATTCAACTGTCAATATTGATTCTTTTCCATTTTCAGTTTCCTCTCTCCAATTATCACGGAAATTTTCATGAAGACCATATCCATAATTTTCACCACCCTCTATGATCTCTGCTAATTTGTCTACTGAACTTTGATATTCCCCTTTTTCAAGAAAAACCTTACCTAATAAAGTTTTCGCTGCTCCTTTGGTTACTCTGCCACTTTGCGAAGCAGTAACAGGCAAATTATTCTCAGCAAATTGCAGATCCTCAATAATCTGATTATAAACTTCTTCCTTATCAGTTCTCGGAATCATGGCATCTTCTGGAGATTCAATTTTTAAAACCAAAGGAACATCCCCAAAAAACCTTACAAGATTGAAATAAAACAGACCTCTTAAAAACCTGGATTCTCCTAAGAGACGGTTCTTTAAGTCTTCATCCATATCTATTTCCGGAATGTTCAAAATGGCAGTATTAGCTCTAGCTATTCCGTCGTAGTTATTTTGCCACATTTGTCTAACAAATTGATTTTCCGAAGTAAACCGTAAATATTCTAAATTCTGTAAATACTGATTTGGCATTCCTAAACCATTTTTTTCAGTATCTGTGGGTAAATCATTTAAGGACATTATATTCCTTTCATAGATTAAAAATAACACCTGATAAACAGCAGTTACAGCAGCATCTGCATCTTCCGCATTATTATAAAATTTATTTGCGACATATCTATCTACAGGGTCCTCTTCTAAAAAATCTTCACAAGATATAAAAGTAAATACCATCAGAAAGTATACTATTATTTTATAAAATTTTTTCATAATTTATTATTTTAATTAAAATTCATCTTAACACCGGCAAGAATAGTTCTTGATTGAGGATAGCCCCCAAAATCTTCTCCTATTTGCATATTTGAAGCACCACGATAACTTACTTCAGGATCATATCCTTTATAGTCTGTAAAGGTGAGTAAGTTCTGCCCACTTATATATATTCTTAAGGAGTTAATGTGATTTAAATTGGAAGTATCAAAATTGTATGCAAGGGTTACATTTTTTAATTTGACATAAGAACCGTCTTCAATAAATCTGTCACTAAAAACAGCTGAACGATTAGTTGTAGCTCTAGGATAAATATTACTAGGATTTTCAGGTGTCCACCGATTTTCTAAATCAGAATAAACATTTTGTCCACCACTCGGCATTTCTAATTCCATTGCATTATAATTAAATATATCATTTCCATAATTATACTGAATGAATACATCCAAATTAAAGCCCTTATAAGAGAAATTATTTGTTAAACCTCCAAAAAAATCAGGATTTGGATCCCCTATGATTGTACGATCATGAGTAGCATCAACCACTCCATCTGGAACTCCATTAGGTCCGCTAATATCAACATATCGCCTAGCTCCAACCCAATTAGTAGGACCACTCGGACCGGCATCTAATTCAGTTTGATTCTGAAAAATCCCATCAAATTTAAATCCATAGAAGAGACCTATAGGTTGTCCAACGATTAAACGGTGAACAGAACCGGTTTTAAGGTGTCCATCGCCTTCTCCAACATCAGCATATTCTTCTCCCCCTAGGGCCAATACTTTATTTCTATTAAAAGAAATATTAAAGTTTGTATTCCATGAAAATTCACTGTCAATATTTCTAGTTTCAACACCTAATTCTACTCCTTTATTTTCTATGCTACCTCGATTTTGCAAAGAGCTTCCGAAACCGGAAACGTATGGCACCGTAACACTGTAAATTAAATCAGTTGTTTTTTTATGATAATAGTCTGAGGTTATTCTTATTGCTTGATTAAATAGCCCCACATCCAATCCAATATCAAGTTGAGCTGTTTTCTCCCATTTCAAATTAGGATTTGGAATTCTATTTGGATAAAAGCCTGTAAAAATATTTCGATTAAAAGTGTAATTCGTATTTCCTAATGTAGCCAAGGAATTATAAAGACCAATTTCTTGGTTACCTGTCAAACCATAACTCGTTCTCACTTTAAGATCAGAAAATGCTTCAATATCTTTAATAAAATCTTCTTTAATCAGACGCCACGCAAATGCACCAGAAGGGAAAAAAGCCCGTTTATGATTTTTCCCAAATCTAGAAGATCCATCACTTCTAGCATTAACAGAAAATAAATATCTTTCCTTTAAAGTATAATTAATTCTACCTAAATAAGACATCAGGCTCCATTCTGCTACAGAAGAACCAGGTTGATTATAAACAGATCCAGCACCTAAATTATTTTGCGCCAAAGCATCATTAACAAAATTTTCGGAAGAAGCATTAAATCGCTCTTCAATATTTTGTTGAAAGGTAATACCTCCTACTACAGAAATAAAATGGTCTTCATTGAATTGACGAGTATAATTTAAAGTATTCTCGTTAAGCCAGTTATTGGTTTTCGATTCTCCAATATATGCATTTGCAATCCCATTTGATTGAAAAATTGTTGTTGGAGTAAAACGTTCAAATTTATTATTAAACATGTCTATTCCTAAAGAGACCTTAGCTGTTAAGTTAGGCACAAATTCCCATTGAGCATAGATATCTCCTAATACACGAAAACTTTCATTTTCACGCACTTGTTCTTTAGCTGTTCCGACAGGGTTTGGCATTATTATTCCAGGCGTATTTATTTGTGTATAACGTCCGCTTTCCTCATCGTCGTAAACAGGTTGAATAGGGTTAAATTTCATAGCCCCTGTTACTACACCACCTGTCCCTCCGGCATCAGTCTGAACGACATTAGCTATACTCTTACTAACATTTAAATGAGTTCCAGCCGAAAAATTATTTGTCAACTTTCGATCTAAATTAATTCTTGCGGAATATCTTTCAAAACCCGAATTAATAATCACCCCTTCTTGATTAAAATAATTTGCAGATAAGCGATAAGTGGTTTTTTCATCTCCACCAGAAAAAGCCAAATTATAATTTTGTGTAGGAGCTGTTCTGAAAACTTCCTCCTGCCAATCTGTTCCGGGGCCTAAACTTTGTATTTCTGCCAGTTCATCAGCATCATACATTGGAGCTAACCCATCATTGGTATAAGCTTCATTTACTAAATCCGCGTATTGTTGCGCATCCATTACGTCTATTTTTTTGACAACATCTTGAACCCCATAATAAGCATCAAAGGAAATTACATCTTTTCCACTTTTTCCGCTTTTGGTTGTTATCAGAACAACTCCATTAGCGGCCCGCGCTCCATAAATAGCTGTTGCTGAT
>CAXBEL010000253.1:0-6069 GCA_963974735.1 uncultured Flavobacteriaceae bacterium
CGAAACCTGTAAAGGGGAAGGCGAGGTAACTATCGAGATGCAGTTTATGGCAGATGTGCATTTAGAGTGTGAAACCTGTAAAGGAAAGCGTTTTAAGAAAGAAGTTCTTGAGGTCACCTTTGAAGACAAGAATATTGATGATATTCTTAATATGACCATAGACGATGCTATTGACTTTTTTCACACTCATAAACAAGATAAAATCACGCGTAAATTAAATCCACTTCAAGATGTTGGTTTAGGCTATGTTACTTTGGGACAAAGCTCCTCTACCCTCTCTGGCGGTGAAGCACAACGTATAAAATTAGCTTCCTTTTTAGTAAAAGGAACTACTAAAGAAAAGGCTTTATTCATATTTGATGAACCTACTACTGGTTTACATTTTCACGACATAAAAAAGCTTCTGGCCTCTTTTGAAGCATTAATTGAAAAAGGCCATTCTATCTTGGTTGTTGAACACAATCTGGATCTAATCAAATGTGCCGACTATATTATAGATTTGGGCTTAAGCGGCGGTGAAGAAGGTGGCAATCTTATTGCAACCGGGACCCCAGAAGAAGTTGCAGCTAATAAGGATTCTTATACGGGTCATTACTTGAAAGAAAAAGTTTGAGATTGATTTTTAACTTTTACTTTATTGGTACCCAGATCTCTTCTTCAGATTCTGGATGATCCGGTCCATAATATTTATCCCCCAGCCGTTCAAAATGAGCCCTTTGATCCAACTCAAATTCTGAATTGGGCAACCATGTACCATAAATATGATTGGATGACTGTACAAATGTCTTCACCGGACCAATGTGTGTAAAGACTGCATATTTACCACCTTTTAACGTATGGGACTCCATGCCTTCTGGAATAGAATCAAAATTTTCAACTTCTACAGCCGCCCATCTTTCAAACTGAGTGTCTTCATTAAAATTTTCTATATTAAAATCGTCGGCATATAATTGCATAGAATAAAAACCTGTGTTCAGATTATTCTTGATTTCTTTATGCCTTGCCATAAAATTCTGCCATAAAGCTGCTGTATCATCAAAGGATATCGAAGTTTTAATTCGCATTCCAATTAATTTCCTTGGTGGTATGGTTAAAATTTCTGGAGTCATATTTAATATGTTATTCAGTTATAATGTGGACTTTATGCTTATTCTCAAAATTACTCGATTTAGCAATAAAACACATAACATTTGCTTTTTGAAGTAGTTTCATCCTTCTGGTTGTCCATTGTTACTATAGGCTGCAAGATGAATTCTTTAAATTTACCACTTCCATCTCCAAACTCCACAAGTATTTCGGTTGCAGTATGTTGATAATTTAAAACAACTACATTATTTATTGTAAATAAATGTTAATACAAGAGCATATGATATTCATTATCTGTCCACGCTATTTTAATTTCATATGAATGTTTTTTCATAGCACATAACTATTAACATACATAACTACTTAGGCTCTTCTTTCAATGTCCTTTGGTGCCTAAAAAACAATTGAGAAATGGGTATAAGCATCAGACCTGCAACTACAAATAATATAAAAGAAACTTGAAGATTAAATGCGTGTGCCAGATAACCTATCAAAGGCGGACCTAATAACATACCGACTATACTATAACTGGCTATAATAGAAATTGCCATACCGGGAGAATACTTTTGTGACGTTCCTGCTAAGGCAAAGGTCATAGGAAATATAGCTGCAACTCCTAGACCTACCAAGCTAAATCCTATTATTGCAGGCCAAAATAAAGGAAATATAATTACAGTCAATATTCCTGAGGAAATTAGTGCTGCGCTTATTATATAGGTTTTTTCCATACCTATATGCTCTATTACACGATCTGACAAAAATCGCGAGAGAGCCATAAATATCATAAAAATTAAATATCCTAAAGTAAATATCTCCTCGTGAACTACTTCTTTAAAATATACTCCACTCCAGTCAAACATACCTCCTTCACATATAGATGCAAAAAAGACTAAAATGCCCAGGTATAGAACAAAGGGATCTGGTTTGCCTAAATGGAACTTGTTACCACTTGTTGATCTATCTTTTTGTATCAAAAACTTATAGGCTGCAACTGCTGCCAGAAAAGAAAACACAGATACACTAAATAAATGCATTGGCATAGGTACATCCATCTTTACCATCAAAGTAGAAAATCCTACCCCCAGAAGTCCTCCCGTACTCCAAATACCGTGAAAAGATCCTATTATTTTTCTTTTAAATGATTTTTGAAGCGTTATAGACTGCGTATTCATAGATATGTTAAGAATACGCATGCAAAAAGAGAACACACAGATTGCCCCTACCAAAAGAAATATATTATTAGAAAAACCAATTGAAAGAAGCGCAACTGAAAAAATCACAAATGAAATTAGAAGTGGAAAACGACTGTCAAAACGAGATACGAGCCAGCCAGAAATTGGGAGACCAATTAAAGAGCTTATGGGCATTGCCAACAGCAAATTTCCCAGTTCTGCATCATTTAAATCAAATTGTGTTTTGATTGTAGGAATACGGGAGGCCCACGTTGAAAAGCAAATCCCTGAAAGGAAAAAATATATACTTAATGAAATACGCTGCTTTTGCTTGGCTTCCATAGTGCAAATTAGAAGTGGCAAATATCAGTGCTAAATTTCAAAAGAGAAAGTTTGAATAAATTAATTTTGGACTTTTTTGTAATGTGCTTCTCAATTCATTTAAAAATTATTTAATTCTTCTAAAGAATCGAGTCCATCTTTATGATCTTCCAATCATAAGTTCATCACCATTAAGGTTAAAAGCATATTTGGTTTGAATAAAGTATAAGCTCAAAAATCAAATCTTTTTTGCCTCTTCCCAGAAAACATCCATTTCCGACAGAGACATTTCCTGTAGGGATTTATTGTTTTCTTTGGCCTTTTCTTCCAAATATTGAAAACGTTTTATAAACTTTTTATTGGTACGCTCTAAAGCGCTTTCTGGATCAACTTTTAAAAATCTTGCATAGTTGATCATGGAGAACAGTACATCTCCAAATTCTGCTTCTATAGCCTCTTGGTTTTGTACATTAACTTCATGTTGAAGTTCGCCCAGCTCCTCTTGGAGCTTTTCAAAAACTTGCTGTGGTTCTTCCCAATCAAATCCCACGCCGGCAACTTTATCTTGTATTCTACTAGCTTTCACTAATGCGGGTAAAGACTTGGGAACTCCCTCTAAAACAGATTTTTTTCCTTCTTTAAGTTTAAGATTCTCCCAATTGCGCTTCACATCTTCTTCGTCTTCCACTCTTACATCGCTATAAATATGTGGGTGACGTGAAATTAATTTCTCACTAATACCTTCAGCAACATCAGCAATGTCAAAATCTTTTGTTTCACTTCCTATTTTTGCATAAAAAACAATATGCAACAGTAAATCTCCCAATTCCTTTTTGACTTCTTCAAGGTCATTATCTAAAATAGCATCGCCCAGTTCATAGGTCTCTTCTATTGTGAGGTGACGTAAAGATTGTAGAGTCTGTTTTCTGTCCCAAGGACACTGCTCCCGCAGTTCATCCATTATCGTGAGCAAGCGATCTATTGCTTTAAGCTGTTCTTTTCTACTGTTCATAGGAACGAAGTTAATTAATTATACATGTCATCTTCTCAACTCTCCATACATTTTATCCACTTTATACTGTTTAAAACAAAAGCCCCATACTAAAAGTATGGGGCTGTTTATTATTATACAAATTATTATATTATTCTTCCTCGTCAGAAGCAGATGCTTTAGATTTCTCTTCTACTTCTGTTTTTAATAAATCCCTCGATTGCAATAAATTATACCATTGAAAAACCTTTTTGATATCACTCGCGTACACTCTGTCCTCGTCAAAATTAGGAAGTATTTCAAAGAAATATGCTTCCAATTCATCTTTTGAAGCTTTGTGACTAATGGCCTGTCCTCCATTTTCCTTTTCAGAAATCTTTTCAAAAACTTCTTTTAAAGGTACTTCACCATCTAAAGTATAAATTGCTATTTCAGAAAGAACACTAACGTTATGACGCATTCCCACTGAAACTTTCTTACCGTCAAGTAGCGATTCTGCTACAAATCCTGTTCGGGTTTGGGCTTTAATATTATATAAGCCTGGCTTACCTGAAATGGATAAAATCTTTTCTAAACTCATTATATATTTTTATTGTGCAATCTATTTTGATAATTTACTATCAAAACGCAAACACTATTAGTTTTTATATTTAAATATGGGGTTTAAAAAACCGGGGGCAAATATCAACGGTCTTTTTTTATTTTCAAAATAAAATTACCGCCCCTTTTTTGCAGGAAAACGCATACGGTAGTCTGCATCTACGTTTCCTTTACTTATATTATTTAATTTACCTTTTATCAAACGCTTTTTAAGACTTGATAATTTATCTGTAAATAAAACACCTTCAATATGGTCATACTCGTGCTGAATCACGCGAGCCACAAGACCTTCATAAGTTTCTGTATATTCATTAAAATCTTCGTCCTGATATTTTATGGTAACCTTTGGTTGTCTAAAAACATCTTCATTAATACCTGGGATACTTAAACATCCTTCACTAAATGGCCACTCGTCACCTTCTTCTTCAATAATTTCTGCATTTATGAACGTTTTTTTAAACCCTCCTAAAAGCTCCAGTTCCTCTTTTGTCAATTCATCATCTTCTGCAAATGGCTTGGTATCTACAATAAAAATACGAATAGGCCTTCCTATCTGTGGAGCTGCCAATCCTACCCCACTAGCACCATACATGGTCTCATACATATTTTCAATCAGCTTATCCAGTTCGGGATAAGCTTTTGTTATACTTTTTGCCTTTTTACGTAAAACGGTATCGCCGTAGGCTACAATAGGTAAAATCATTCTTTATTTTTTAACGAATTTTAGTTTTCTCTTTGATAACAGTATTTAAATTACTAATTAGTAAAGATAAGTTTGTAAAATAATGGTTGCACTAATCTCATCAACTAACGCTTTATCTTTTCTTTTTTTCTTTTTCAAACCACTGTCCAGCATAGTTTGTGTTGCCATTTTTGATGTAAAACGCTCATCTACGCGTTTCATTGATATATTTGTGATTTTTTCGAGGTTCTTTAGAAAAACAGAAATATCCTTTTCAACATCTGAAGCTTCATTGTTATGTCTTTTAGGCTCACCAACAAGTATAAGCTCTACATTTTCAGTACTTAAATAATTTTGAAGAAAATCAAGCAGATCTTTAGTCAACACAGTAGTAAGACCAGAGGCTATTAATTGCAGTTCATCTGTAACCGCAATTCCTGTGCGCTTTGTACCAAAATCCAATGCTAAAATGCGAGCCATCCCTCAAATATTTTGGCAAAAATAAGGCTTTAAAACTTATCTGCTCATGGTTGGGTTTTTTATATGGTCTCAACTATCTTTAGCCCTTATTTTTTTACTAGATATGAAACAAGTACAAAACCTTATTGAAGACGCATGGGAAGACCGTTCCCTATTAAATGATAAAGTAACTCAAAATGCCATACGCGAAGTTATAGAACTTATTGATGGTGGCACATTGCGTGTTGCCGAACCCGATGGAGAGGACTGGAAAATTAATGAATGGGTTAAAAAAGCGGTTGTTCTGTATTTCCCCATTCAAAAAATGGAGAAAATTGAAGTTGGTATTTTTGAATACCATGATAAAATGCCTCTTAAAACCGGATATCAGGATAAAGGAATTCGTGTAGTTCCCCATGCCGTGGCGAGACACGGGGCATACATCTCAAAAGGTGTTATTATGATGCCCAGTTATGTAAATATAGGTGCTTATGTAGATAAAGGCACTATGGTCGATACGTGGGCTACTGTGGGAAGTTGTGCTCAAATAGGCAAAAATGTGCATTTGAGTGGTGGTGTAGGTATAGGGGGTGTTTTAGAACCGTTACAGGCTGCACCGGTAATTATAGAAGATAATGCTTTTATAGGTTCTCGCTGTATCGTCGTAGAAGGTGTTCGCGTAGGCAAAGAGGCAGTTCTTGGAGCTAATGTGGTACTTACTGCTTCTACAAAAATTATAGACGTTACTGGAGATGAGC
>CAXBEL010000254.1:0-6011 GCA_963974735.1 uncultured Flavobacteriaceae bacterium
TGATCTCTTCACTTTCATCTTGTGTCAAAAGGGTATAATTCACAACCTGAGTAAATTCTCCAGAAGAAGAAAAATTGCCATCGTCTGCAATCACCACTTGAAAATCAAAATCCTTCCCGTTTCCGGTAACATCTGAAGAACCTGTTAAGCCCATTGTAGTAAATTCTGCTGTTGAGTCTATCAATTCTGTGCCTGTTAAATCCCACGTGCCAACCAGGTTTCCTTCTTCACCTACTCCATCTGTATCACCACCATCATCTCCATTGTCATCTCCATCGGGATTTTCTGAAACCGGTGTTTCTGGGACAACCACTTCTTCATTAGAACAAGAAGTCATAAAACCAGCTACTACGACTAGAAATACTAAAAGTTTTTTCATCACTAACTATTTGATTTAAAATAAAGTGTGAAGATAATGAATTTGTTTAAACAATAAACTCCCGCAAAAGCAGGAGTTTATAACTATAACACTTAATATATATTCTTATTGATTTTCAGCTAAAGGAATAGGAAACAAAGCAAAAACGTCATCTTGCGCTCTATCTATAGGTAATTCATCCAGACGGTTATATCTTCTCATATCTATCCAGCGATGTCCTTCTGCAAACAAAGAATATCTTCTTTGATTCAGCATTTCATCAATCAACGATTCGGTATCCATAGCTCCTGTATACGGATCTAAATCTGCACTCTCCCTAATAATATTTAGTGCATTAACCGCTTCGCCAGGATTGATTGTGATATTGGCTTCAGCATACAAAAGGATCAATTCCTCATTACGTATAATAGGAATATCATCAGTATTAGAAGTATATCTAAATACTGCATAATCTCCAGACAAATCGTCCTGCATTAAAGGAGAACCTAATTGAACGACCTTATCCAATCTATTATCGCCATCCTCCGCATCTGTAATAAATGAGGGCTGCGCAACTCTTGCGTTAGCAGCTGTTAACCCATCTATAGCAAAATATAAAGGATTTATAATGTCTGTTTGATCTAGAGAAAAATTATAGTAAATCCCCGTATTCAAATCTCCTTCTAAATCAAGAAACGAATCCTCTAAAAAAGATATTACAGCAGGGAAATCCGCTTGATACGCCGCTACTCGCGCCGAAATAGCATTATTTGCCTCTAAAAATGTTGCTGGAGTATCAAAATCGGAAAATCCTATAGATATGATAAAAGGAAACTCTGCACCTCCATTGGCTAAATCGCCCGCTCCATCCACAAGAATTGATCTAATGGTGGTTAATGCTTCTTCTTTAGAAACAAAAGGACCAAGATCATTTTCATCAGAAACATCTGTTCTAATACCATTTTCATCTGTTAAGTTTAAATTTAAAAGAAGTTCATAAGCTATAAATGTCTTAAGGAAACCTCTTGTGCCTGCAATTTCAGCATCGGTGAATTGTGCTGATAAATCCTGGCCTTCCAGGAAACCTAAAATTAAATTGGCATTTTTCACAGTTCTATATCGGGATGCCCAAGGACCTGTAATATAGAAGGTGTTATTGTCAAGAAATAAATCCTCTCGTCCCAGCAAATCCCCTGTAAATCGTGGCTCAGAACCAGAAAATCTATAATATTCCCTTCCTATTACTCCACAATCATCAAAGTAGGTTCCCAGCCGGTCTCTAGAGCTATATAAAATACCACCTATAAGATCTTGCAAATCCCCACGTGTTAAGTTCTGTTCAAATGCATCAACTTCCGCATTATTTAAATCGGAAAACTCTTCTACTTCACAAGAAGATAGTGCAGTAATTGCCAATGCAAAGAATAAAATTTTATGCATATATTTTTTCATAATTTTTTATTTTAAAAGTTAACAGATACGTTAAACAAAAATCGTTTTGAAGAGGGGAAGGGCAAAACATCAACCCCACTAAAAATTGTTCCTCCACCAAAGTTTGAAACTTCAGGATCGTAACTGTTATAGTCAAATATATTTATTAAGTTGGTTCCTGAAAACCCAAATCTAATACTGTCTATACTCCCATTTAATACACCTGAAAGGACATTTTGATCTAATGTATAATAAATGCCCAATTCGCGTAAGCGCACATAAGAGGCGTCTTCTGTATGTACATCAGCGTCTGCACCTGGTCTATACTGACCATTAGGCACTTGACCAGAAGGGTCAGCACCAAACTCATCATAATCGTGGCTTGTTCTGTTTAAATCCGTCAATAAAGTAGTGAGGTTTACGTTTTCACCACCCTGCTTCCATTGCCATAACATAGAAAGATCGATGTTTTTGTATTTAAGAGTATTATTAAATCCCATCTGAAAATCAGGTTCTGCATCACCCACAACCCGAAGACCTTCTGGAAAAGCACCTACAATTTGAGTAGCACTCTTCCCTTCTTCAATCCTAAACGTTCCTAAACTTGCCCCAAATGCCCCAATGTTATACGCAGGAACCCGAAGTTCTGTGATTTCAGATTTATTTTTAAAGAAATTAACGCCGAGATCCCACTGAAAATTATCTGTGCTGACAGGGGTTGTATTTAAAGAAAGTTCAATCCCCTTATTTTCCAAGCTACCCGCATTTACGAATTGCGAAGTGAAACCAGTGGATGGTTCAAGGTTTGCCTGTAAAATTAGATCATCAACTGTTTTAATATAATACGTAGCAGAGAAATTTAATTTACCGTTAAAGAACCCTACATCAGTACCAAATTCCAATTCCTTTTGTCTTTCAGACTTTAAATCTCCATCCCCTCTGATTCCTATTAAGCTAATACCTAAAATGCCATCCGTAGAATAGGCATTATACGAGGTGAACAATGCCCCAAATGGAGGGAAGTTACCTGCTTCCCCGTATGCTACACGCAGTTTGAATTGATTCCAAGCAGAAGTGTCATTCCAAAAATCAAATTCGTTAAGATTAACTGCCAGAGAAGCTTTAGGATAATAGAATAATTCATTAGCATCTCCATTATTTGAAGACTTGTCACCTCTAACACCCACCGTAGCGATAAACATATCTTTATAGTTAACCTCTTCCTGAGCAAAGAAACCTGAATCTTCCTGAAGCAAACGTGTTTGATTAACACCCGTATTTGCAGCTTGATCCACATTTGTTTCTGAAGCAACCAAACCGGTTGCTGTAATCAATTCGATATTTTGATCAAAATATTCACGAGTTAAACCAAATTGGGTTCTAAAATTTATATTACTGTTTGTAAAATAATTATGAACTAAAAATGCAGAGAGGTTATAGTTTTTGTTTTGAGTATCTCCCTGAACAGAAACTCCATTTAAACCTCCATTAGCCAATTTTTGAAATTGTAATTCTTTAGGGAAAATAGCTCGTGTCTGTTGTCCATAAAAATCAAGCCCCCCACGTAGTATTAACTCAAGATTAGAGTTGTCTGCTCTATAAATATCAAGATTTGCAGAACCACCCATAATAAGACGGTTTACAGTTTCATTGTTTCTTACAAGATCCCTTGTTTGTAGAGGATTTGAAGAGTTGTTGGGATGATCTGGATAAATACCGTCTTCATTAGGAAAAAGTTGATCCCAAGGTCTAGTTGCTGTTAAAGCAATACCTATAGTTGTACCCGAGTTATCATTATTAAAAAACCCTCGATCTGAAGAAGAATGAATATAATTTGTACTTAAAGAAAATTTTAAAAAATCCTCGGGTCTGTGATCTAAATTTAATCGTAAAGAAGTTTTTTGATAACCTGTATTTTTTACAATTCCATTCTCATTATTGTGCGTAGCCCCTGCAAAAAACCGGGTTTTTTCACCACCACCGCTCATACTAAAGTTGGTTATGCTAATAAAACCTTTTTCCCCATAGATCTCCTTCTCATAATCTACTAAAGTTCCTGCATCTCTTGCGGCAACATAGGCTGCACGATCTGCCTCTCCAAAACTATCAAGTACACGTTGTTCTGTATAATCCCGAACTCCTAATAGATTTATGGCCTCGCTCCAACCTGTAGATTGAGAGAACCTAAATTGTGTCTCTCCGGCCTGACCTCTTTTTGTAGTTATTATAACAACCCCGGCGGCAGCCCTAGAACCATAAATAGCGGCTGCAGAAGCACCCTTAAGGATTTCTATGTTTGCAATATCTTCTGGGTTTATATCTGCTATACGATTGGTTGGGTTGTCTTGATTAGAAGCACTACCCCCAGACGCGGCCGCTGACACAGTATTTAATCCTGCAGCAATCGATGAGTTATCCACATAAACGCCATCAATTATATAAAGAGGTTGTGTATTTCCCTGAATGGATGTAGCCCCACGAAGTTTTACAGAGAGACCTCCTCCAGGTGCTCCAGAGTTGGCATTAACAACAGCACCGGCAAACTACCGTACAAAGCCCCATCAAGTGTTGGTGGAGGCGTGGTACCAGTTATTTCTTCGGAAGATAAAGAAGCAACCGCATTGGCAGAATTTGTTCTTTTAACCGAAGTTGCGAGACCAGTCACAACCACTTCGTCTAGAGCAGCAGCTTCTTCATTTAAAGAAACATTAATTGCTCCTGCGCCAGTAACTTGTTGTTGGGTCGTTTCAAAACCCAAAGAAGAAAAAACCAAAGTAGCAGGAAAACTGCTCACTGTCAACGAATAATTACCATCTATATCGCTTACGGTTCCATTAGAGGTTCCTTCTTCGACTATATTAACAAATGGTATGGTGGTACCATCATCGGCCCGGGCAACTTTACCCGTTACCGTACCTTGTGCAAAAACGCTTAAAGGGAGCATCAAAAAGAAAAGCATCGGTAGGATGCTCTTTTTCAGAAAGTCTTTCATAAGTATGATTATTTTGATTAAGCGCTAAAAGTATTAAAGATATCTTAATAACATTCAAAATTTATTAATTTATCTTAGATGTTTTATCTTAAAATATATCGATTTTCAAAAAAGATTGATTTAAGGGATTTGCTCAAAAGTAGCATCTAAAATTCCTGTAAAATTAACTGGCATTCTTATTAAGGTTAGAGATAAGTACATTTTAGTATAGTTCTATGTATTTAGCACATAATCAAAAGATTATGAAAACTACCTGTAGGTTGAAAACCTCCTTCTTCAGTAAATGTGATCTGATAATCATAGTTGCCAGCCGTTCCAGAAACAGGTTGCATAAGTTTGATCATCCTACTCTAGAGCTATCTTCCCTTCTATTAATTCAACATCAATTAATGACCAAGTACCCAAAACGTCTTCTTGCTCTTCAGGCATCTTTGGGTCAGGAACGGGATCAACAGTAGGTTCCTCCTCTTCCTATTGGGCTATCGGAAAGAACTCTACAGGTTCATTATCGCAAGAATTATAACCCATCAAGAAGAAAATCATTAATAATTTTAAGAAGATCTTTTTCATTTTTAGATTTAACAGCTATAAAAATTAAGTGTTTTAAATTATATAAATACAAATGCAGACAATTAAAGTCTCTGCTCCTTAAAATAATCAATGACCACGGACTTTTTACATCACTAACTTCTTAAATTTGCACCTCAAATTAAAGACATGTACAGAACGAATGACAATGGCTCTTTAAGGGCTCAACACATTAATGAAACAGTAACACTTTCTGGTTGGGTTCAAAAAATAAGAGACAAAGGTTTTATGATCTGGGTTGACCTCCGTGATCGTTATGGAGTAACACAGCTTATTTTTGATGAAGAACGCACCTCACAAGCTGTTATGGAGCAGGCCCGCACACTGGGTCGTGAATTTGTTATTCAAATCACGGGAACTGTCATAGAAAGAGAATCAAAAAACCCTAAAATGCCTACGGGAGATGTGGAAATTCTGGTTAAGGAACTTTCCCTATTAAACAAGGCCAAACTCCCGCCATTTACCATAGATGATCATACAGACGGCGGTGAGGATATTCGTATGAAATATCGCTATCTAGATATACGTCGCAATCCTGTTAAGGATAAACTTATTTTTAGACACAAAGTAACTATTGCAGTGCGCAATTACCTTTCTGAAAAAGGATTTATTGAAGTTGAAACTCCCTACCTTATAAAATCG
>CAXBEL010000255.1:0-5948 GCA_963974735.1 uncultured Flavobacteriaceae bacterium
TTGGTACCCAACATTCTTTAGGTGCCACAGCTACATGGAATCAATTGATTTTTGATGGTTCCTACATAGTGGGTGTTCAGTCTGCTAAAACTTTACTACAGATTTCTGAAAATGCCAAAGTGAAAACTGATCTTGAAGTAAAGCAGGAAATTATAGACGCTTACGGAAATGTTCTTTTAGCTCGCGAAAGTGTAGAAATATTAAAAAGTAATTTACAAACTGTCGAGAAAAATTTAAATGACACACAAGAAATTTACAACAATGGACTGGGGGAAGAGGAAGATGTGGAGCAGTTGCAAATCACTCTTTTAGGATTGCAAACCAATCTTAATAATGCCCTAAGAATGCAAGGTATAGCATATGACATGCTTAAAGTAACTTTAGGTATTCCGTTAGAAAATGAAATTGTTGTAAGCGATGACCTTGATAGCTTGGTCCTGCAGTATTTTGACCTAAATCTATTGCAAAAGCAAATTAATGTAGAAGAAAATATTGATTTTAGAATTTCCGAAGATCAATTAAATCTTGCTGAAGTTGAAGTAAAGTTAGAAAAAAGCAAAGCTCTACCTACCCTCTCTGGCTTCATTAATTACGGTGTACAGGGATATGGAGATAATTTCCAATTTTTTACAGATAATCAAAAGTATTTTGATCAATCAATAATTGGCATAAATCTTAGTGTTCCCATCTTTAGCAGTGGGATGCGCAGCGCTCGTACTGCTCAGAAAAATCTTGAATATAAAAAGGCTCAAGAAAATCTAGAGGAAACGCGCAACAGAGTAAAGTTACAGATTGCCTCTGCGCGCAGTGATTATCAATTTAGTTTGGATAATTACAGTAACCAACAGAAAAATCTAGAGTTGGCAGAACGCATAGAAAATAAAAATGAAATAAAATTTTTTGAGGGTATCGCCACAAGCTTTGAGTTGCGCGAAGCCCAAACACAGCTGTTTCAAGCTCAACAGGATTATCTTCAGTCTATGCTGGAGGTAATTACAAACAAAGCCAACCTTGAAAAGGTTCTGGACACCACAAAATATCAACCCGAAGAAAAATAATTTAACAGATAAAGGAAGATGAAAAAACTAATTACCATAAGTATTGTTGCTCTGTTACTCGCCTCGTGTGGCAATAAAGAAGAATCTGTTGATGAACTTGTTGCTAATGGCGATCTAGCTGAACTAAGAGCGAAGAAAACTGAATTATCAACACAGCAAAGTGAAATTAAAAGTGAGATTGACAAGCTTAATGCTGCAATCGCAAAAAAAGACACTAAGAAGCGTGCTCCTTTAGTAACCGTTCAGACTTTGAACGACTCCATTTTTAAACACTATATAGAAGTACAAGGAAATGTGGAAACCGATGAGAACATTATCATCTATCCAGAATTCTCGGGTATTCTAACTCG
Organism: uncultured Flavobacteriaceae bacterium; assembly: GCA_963974735.1. GTDB lineage: Bacteria > Bacteroidota > Bacteroidia > Flavobacteriales > Flavobacteriaceae > Leeuwenhoekiella. Next base: position 1,409 of record CAXBEL010000255.1, read on the forward strand.
TGTTTTTGTAACCGAAGGTCAGCGAGTAACAAAAGGTCAACAATTGGCTAAAATTGATGATGGCGGACTTTCAAGTCAACTGGCGAGACAAGAAGCACAGACAACTCTTGCCAAAACAACCTTTGAGCGTCAAAAAAGATTGTGGGATCAAAAAATAGGTTCTGAAATTCAATTTCTTGAAGCTCAGACCAATTACGAAGCTTCTAAGGCAGCTTCTGATCAATTGCGTAGTCAAGTAGGTAAAACAGTTATAACTGCACCTTTTACCGGAGTTGTTGACAATATTATTGCTGAACAGGGACAAGTTGTAAATCAAGGGCAAACTGAAGTAATACGATTAGTTAACCTTGATGACATGTACGTAAACGCTGCAGTTCCTGAATCTTACTTAAGTGCTGTAAGTAGAGGAACAGAAGTAATAATCGCACTTTCCTCTTTAGGAAAAGAATTTGAAGGCACGGTTAGACAAGTAGGAAACTATGTAAATCCAAACAACAGAACCTTCAACGTGAAGGTTAGCATCCCAAATGCCGATAATTCTGTTAAGCCCAACCTAATTGCGACTGTAAAAGTCAACGATTATACAGCCAGTGATGCTATTACGATCCCTGAAAACGTTTTACAGGAAAATGCAGCAGGAGAAAGCATAGCTTATGTTTATGAGCCTGTTACAGACAGTACAGGTACTGCTAGACAGATCAAGCTTCAAAAAGGATATAACTATCAAGATCAAGTAGAGATTACTTCCGGTCTGGAAGAAGGTCAAAAATTAATAGTTGAAGGAGCACGTACTTTACGAGATGGCCAGGAAGTGGCAATAAGAGAAGATAATGCAACTGACAATCAATAACCATGGCTAAAAACACATATAAAGAATTCAGCATTTCGTCTTGGGCCATTGATAACAAAATGACCGTGTATGTTATTGTCGCCATACTCCTGATAGGTGGTGTTTCGGCATATTACAGCATGCCTAGAGAAGCTTTTCCCGAGGTTATAGAAACCAAAATCTATGTGAGTTCTGTTAATCCAGGTAACGCTGCAGAAGATGTAGAAAAGTTCATAACAGAACCTTTAGAAGAAGAATTTAATGACATAGGCGGCGTTAAGGAAATTACCTCAACTACACTTCAGGATTATTCTATAGTAATTGTAGAATTTGAAGAAGATGTGAATGTAGATGTCGCAAAAACAAAAGTTAAGGATAAGGTAGATCTCGTAAAGGCAGCTACTACTTGGCCCACTCTGGATAATGGAGCCAAAGTAGAACCCAATGTATTTGATCTTAATATTTCTGAAGAACAACCCATTTTAAATATTAATCTTACTGGGGATTTTAAAATTCAACAGCTTAAGGATTATGCTGAGCATCTTCAGGATAAAATAGAGCTGTTGCCTCAGATTAAGGAAGCTACCATACGCGGTGCAGAAGAACAGGAAGTAGAGATTGCGGTGGATATTTATAAAATGAGCGCTTCTAAAGTGAGTTTTGATAATATCATTAATGCCGTAAGAGGTGAAAACAACACAATTTCTGGTGGGAATGTCGTCACAAATGGTCTTCGTAAAAATATACGTGTACTGGGGGAAATAGAAGACCCTGAAGAACTAGAAAACATAGTTGTAAAGCGAGATGGCGGTAATATCTTCTTAAGGGATATAGCGACCGTTAACTTTCAGGAAAAAGATAAAACAACATTTGCTCGTGAGAATGGTGACCCTGTTGTTATGCTCGACATAAAAAAACGTGCAGGCAAAAACATGATTGAAGCCGTTGAGCAGATTAAAGAGATTGTTGCCCAGGAAAAGGAAAACTTCTATCCAGAATCCTTGCATATTACACTTACAAACGATCAATCTATAAAAACTGAAAATCAGGTTAATGACCTCGTTAACAACATTATTTTTGGTGTGATTCTGGTTGTTTTGGTATTGATGTTTTTCCTAGGATTTAGAAACGCTCTGTTTGTAGGTTTTGCAATCCCACTTTCCATGTTTATGTCCTTAATGATTTTATCATTTTTAGGATTCACATTAAATACTATGGTTCTCTTTGGGCTGGTTATGGGTCTGGGAATGTTAGTTGATAATGGTATTGTGGTGGTCGAGAATGTTTACACACTCATGGATCAGGGAATGCCACGGCTTAAAGCTGCAAAACAGGGTATGGGCGAGATAGCCTGGCCTATTATAGCTTCTACAGCTACAACGCTGGCCGCTTTTTTTCCTTTAGGATTATGGCCAGGAACAATAGGTAAGTTTATGGTATACTTTCCCATTACTCTTTCTGTAGTATTAAGTTCTTCGCTCTTTGTGGCTTTGATCATAAATTCTATGCTTACCTCTCACTTTATGACTACTGAGAAGAAAGGGCTAACAAAGAAAAAATTAATAAGATCTAGTGCAATGATGGCCGGGGTTGGAGCAATATTGCTCGTCGCCGGATTCATTATGGACTTTGCTGCCTTTAGAGGATTGGGTAACTTATTGCTGCTTTTTGCGATACTTCTCTGGGCTTACAAGTATTTCTTATCAGGTGCTGTGAATTACTTTCAATTTAAGTCACTTAAAAAATTGGAAAATTTTTATGAGCGTTTTTTAAAATTTGCGCTTCGCGGAAGAAAAGCTTATATATTTTTCTTTGGAACCTTGGCTATGCTGTTTTTCTCATTCTTTCTTTTAGGAATAGCTCAGCCCAAAGTTTTATTTTTTCCAGAGAACGAACCCAATCAGATTATAACATATATTGAATATCCTGAAGGTACTGATATTGATAAAACAAATGAGCTAACTAAACGTATAGAACAACGGGTTTTTGATGCCATTAGTAAATATGAGGATGAAGACGGGTATAATTATATGGTTGAAAGTGCAATTTCTCAAGTGGGAGAAGGAGCTGGTAACCCCCAGACTGATGGCGGACAGAGTAATGAAATGCCCCATAAAGGGAAAATAACATTGTCCATGCGTGATTTTAAATTGCGCCGTGGTGTAAAAAGTAGTACCGTTTTATCTGAAGTGAGGGATGCTGTAAAAGGTTTTCCTGGCGCATCAGTTATTGTAGAGAAAGACGCTGCAGGACCTCCCACCGGTTATCCAGTTAATATTGAATTGAGTGGTGATGATTACGGGCAGATGCTAATTGAAGCTGAAAATATGCGCAGCTACATTGAAGATCTAGGTGTAAGCGGAATCGAGGAATTGAAGATAGACGTTAACAAATCAAAAGCAGAATTAGGCGTTACCGTAAATCGTAAAAAGGCTGGTCAATTGGGTATTTCTACATCTTCAGTTGGACAAACCTTGAGACGCTCGGTATATGGAGAAGAGATTTCAACCTATAAAGAGGGGGATGATGATTATGAAATTAATGTGCGCTTTAATGAGCAATATCGTTATGATGAGAATGCTCTTTTCAATCAACCCATAACTTTTAGAAACAATCAAGGTAACCTTATACAAGTTCCTATTTCGGCATTGGTAGAGCGTAATAATTCGTCTACTTTCAGTGCGATAAAAAGAAGGGATCTAAAGCGTGTTATAACTGTATATTCTAATGTTTTACAAGGTTACAACCCCACCGAAATTGTAAACCAACTTAAACAGGAGATTAAAGGTTATGACCTTCCAGAAGGTATTAATTTTGAGTTTACCGGCGAACAGGAAAAGCAAGCGGAAAATATGAATTTTCTAGTTCTTGCTTTAGGTATTGCTATGGGTGGAATCTTGCTCATATTAGTAGCTCAGTTCAACTCGCTCTCTAAACCCGTAATTATACTTATGGCTGTTGTCTTAAGTCTTGTAGGGGTATTGCTTGGACTCATCATCTTTAATATGGACTTTGTAGTGATAATGACTATGATGGGAATTATTTCGCTCGCAGGTATTGTGGTAAATAACGCCATAGTTTTAATAGACTACACACAGATTTTAATAGATCGTAAGAAACAGGATATGGGAATGGAAGATGACGAGCTTTTAACCAGAGAAGAATATTTTAGAACAATTGTTGCAGGAGGTAAATCCAGATTAAGACCTGTTTTATTAACTGCCATTACCACGGTTTTAGGTCTTATACCGTTAGCTGTAGGTCTAAATATTGACTTTTTTGGCTTATTTACAGATTATGACCCGGCCATTTATGTAGGAGGAGACAATGTTATATTCTGGGGGCCTCTAGCCTGGACTGTAATTTTTGGTCTGGTATTCGCTACCTTTTTAACTTTGGTAATAGTTCCTGTTATGTTCTACCTCGTAAACAGAGCGAAAGTCAACATATCTGATAAACGGAAAAAGAGAAAAGAACGCAAAGAAATTACAAGTTCTGAAAATCAAAAAACAGAACCCGTTTTATAAGAGCCTTATTTGATAAAAAAAAAGCCGGAATTTAAATTCCGGCTTTTTTTATGCTTTCGTAAAAGTAAATTCAAGTATTCCCTGAAGCCTAACGTCCACCTCATCTACAGTACGTTCTTCATCAATAGGCGCTTGTAATACCAGGATGGTGTCAGAAATTTCAATAATTTCTATCTCGTCTGAG
>CAXBEL010000256.1:0-5907 GCA_963974735.1 uncultured Flavobacteriaceae bacterium
GACAAAGCTTCAACTAAGGCACAACCCAAAAAAGAGCAACTCAATACTGCTTACAAGTTAAATAGAGAGAATACGCAAATAGACTGGTCCAATTCTATAAATGATATTCATAATCTAATAAGAGGCCTTAGCCCTTATCCTGTTGCGTGGAGCAAATTTGAAAATAATGGTGAAATTGACAATGTCAAAATATATTCTAGCAACATTGAAAATTCAACCAAACCGACTGACCAACCAATCGGTAAAATAAATATAATTGACGGTAAACTACTTGTACAAGTAAAAGATGGCTTATTGAATATTGAAGAATTGCAACTTCCAGGGAAGAGAAAAATGAAAGTAAAGGACCTTCTGAACGGATATAGCTTTTCTAAAGATGCCAAAATGCTGTAAACCCTTGTAAATACTAGAATTCGCGGAAATAGGCTATTTAACTTTTCTTTATTAACAATCATTCGAAGTTATTAACAATAATCAGGATTTCCTGCGCTATTCCTTGCATGAACCGATAATCCGTATAAATTTGTTGAACAATTAAACAAAAGTGTAACCAACATTTAATTTTTAAAATTTACATTATGAACAAATCAGATTTAATCGATGCAATGGCAGAAGACGCAGGAATCACTAAAGCTGCTGCAAAAAAAGGATTAGAGTCATTTTTAGGTAACGTTGAAAAATCTCTTAAAAATGGAGATCGCGTATCTCTAGTAGGTTTTGGTTCATGGTCTGTATCTAAACGTGCAGCTCGTGAAGGAAGAAACCCACAAACAGGAAAAACTATCAAGATCGCAGCAAAAAATGTTGTTAAGTTTAAGGCAGGTTCAGATTTATCAGATTCTGTGAACTAAATCTTCATTGAGAAAAGACTTTAAAAGCCCTTCTAGAAGGGCTTTTATTTTTTTTATAGTTTGATGTATTTTGTTGTTTAAAAAAAATAACTTAGTTTAGGAGTAAGTATTTACATATGACTATAAAGAGGCCAACAAAAGGTAAATTGCTCATAGCAGAGCCTTCCATCATCGGTGATGTCTCCTTCAACCGGTCTGTAGTATTGCTTGCAAATCACACAACAGAGGGATCTGTTGGTTTTATTTTAAATAAGCCGCTCAGCTTTACATTAGAAGAATTAATCCCTGAAGTGGCATCAGATATGCAGGTATATAACGGCGGACCCGTAGAACAGGACAACCTATACTTTATACATAAAGTACCCGACCTGATACCTGGAAGTGTAGAAATCTCCTCGGGTATTTATTGGGGCGGCGATTTTAATACAGTCATAGATCTTATAAGCTTAGATAAGATTTCTGAAAGTGAAATACGCTTTTTCTTAGGTTATTCCGGTTGGGATTCTCAACAACTGGATCAAGAACTTGACTCCCACTCTTGGATAATTGCAGAAAATGTTTACGAAAAGGACATAATAAATAAATGTCTTCCGGATTTGTGGAAAGAAAAGATGATAGAATTGGGTGGAGATTACCTCATCTGGTCCAATGCACCAGAAAATCCCAGTTATAATTAAGAAAGTCTGGCTTTCGCATTTAATTTTCCCAATAAATCCTTTGCAATTTTATTCTCAAATTTTTTCTTACGGTATTTTGTTATGGGTTGAATACCCATAATTGTATTGGTAATAAAAAGTTCGTCGGCTTTTTGAAGTTCAAAAGGTGATATGAGAGATTCTTCAATAGTATAATTATCCAGCTTTTCTATTATATCTATAAGTTGTTTTCTAATTATTCCACGCAAACATCCCTCTTCTAAAGGTGGTGTTTTAATTAAATTTCCCTTCACTAGAAATAAATTACCTTGAAGCGCCTCTACCACCGTCTTATTATTATTTAAAAGAAGACAATTAGCAAAACCATTTTCTTGAGCAAAAATGCTTCCGGTAACATTTGTAATTTTATTTGTTGTTTTTAAGCTAGATAACAAGTCTGCATTTATATAATGATCCTTATAAAGTTCTACTTCATAATCTTCCTCATTTAAAATATAAAAAGGATTTTCCAACCTTTCGGCAAAAGCATAAAAACCTACGCTGTTATCTTTTGGAAGATATTTTCCACCCTCATTTCTATATACCGTAAGGCGTATTCTGGAAGTCTCTTTATCCAGGTTCTCTGCCTTTACAGTATTGAGCAACTCATTTTCCAAGTTTTCTAAGGTAAATTCCATAGGAATTTCCATTCGCAGAATCCGCATAGATGCCATTAATCTAAAGTAGTGGTCTTCCCAAAAGAATACTTTACCTGCGTGACATCGCACAGTTTCAAATACCGCATCCCCATACAGTATAGCGCGGTTATAGGCTGAAAAAGATGGTTTTTCTGTAAGTGTTCCGTTAAAATTAATCATAAAAAAAGTCCCTTTTTAAGGAGGGACAAATATACATTATAGAATGGCCTTTTTAGGTAGAACCAATAACATGTTTAAGTTCTGCAATCTGATTTTCCCAAAACATTTTCCCCTCATCAACTTCATCTTCTTCTGCAAAATCAGTTACTATCAAAGAAACATCTTTTGTGATCTCATCTACTAAAATACGTAATTCGAAGTAATAAGGTTCTTGCTCATCAACATCATCCATCCATCTAAATTTTATACGCTCATCACTTTTCTTACCTAAAAGTTTAGCTTTTTCTTCGCTTCCGTTCCAGATAAATGTATAAAATTCACCTCTTGAATTTACGTTGTCTGCAAACCACTCTGACATACCCGAAGGGGTTGACATATACTGATATAATAATGATGGTGAAGCCTGTACCGGGAATTCCATCTCAAATTTTACTTTGTCTTCCATAAATTACTCTGTTGGGTCGTCAATATAGATATTAATTACTGACTAGAAAAGAAACTATAAAAAATTTTATTTTATATTCAAGAAGCTTGCTCAAAATGGAATTGTTAGTATATTTGCACCCGCTTAGACAAAATTAACGGGGAATATAAAGTCTCCAGTTTTATTTAAGCAAATTATGGCGAGGTAGCTCAGCTGGTTAGAGCGTCGGATTCATAACCCGGAGGTCGGGGGATCGTGCCCCCCTCTCGCTACTAGTAAAATCAAGGCTTCAGATAAATTTGAGGCCTTTTTTATTTTATATGGGTACAGAATAGGCACATAATTAAGTACTAATTCAAAAATTATTTTCTTTGTTATCATTTGATTGTAAATAAACTCAAAGCTTTATTTTACATTGTGAATTAGAATCTTTCCTCATTACATCTCCAAATTTTTTAAAAGTCAATTTATATTTTTAATGTTTAGAAGTTATTTACTATTTTCAGTATACTATTTTTAGTTGTTACCCGTCATCTATTGTTAGTAACTCTTTATCTCCACTTAAATCAATAATTAAGATTACGAGGGTTTGATATCACTTGTACTTAATTAAAATTGAGCTCTATAAATTTGATATCTTTTGATTTATATTAATTCAACATCCTGATTTATTTACATTTGTGAATAAATATTTACTGGAAATACTAAAATTCACTTATTTGATCTCTATTTTTAATTTAGGAATTCTACAATAAGAAACAAAGCACTTTGTTCACTATTCACCCATAAAATCGAATACGATGAACACAATTAAATTAGATGAAAGGCTGGAGCGAATAGAATCGCTTTTACTAAGCAATAAGAAGGTACTCGCCCTTGAAAAAACCTGTGACTATACGAGTATATCCCGAAGCTATCTTTACAAATTAACTTCTACAGGAATGATTCCGCACAGTAAACCAAGTGGCAAATTGATATATTTTGAGCGCGAATAGGAAATGTGTATAGGGATTTCTTTTTTAAAGAGTTTGTAACTAAAAAGATTCTTGGTAGATAGATTTTTATAAAATCAAACTACTTTAATAGCAATGTCCCAATATCTTTTCCGGATAATTCTACATTAACTTTCTTATCATTTAATTGAACCGCTATAGTTTTAACCTTGTCTGTCTTATTTTGTAAAATAAGCACTATATTATCTTCCGGGGTTTTAAAAGCAACGTTAGGCACATCCTTTAGCAGGTTTGAATCAATACGTACTGAGCCTGGAGAAACAAATTTTGAAGCGTGGGCGATTATATAATACGCTGGCTCCCGACTAATTTTATCTCCGGTTATTGTTATTGCTCCTAAACAACGGTCACAGCCCCCCCGATCTGTATGGGGGTCTTGATTTTCATCTGCAGCAAGATTCCATTCAAGAACAGTTTTACACCAGTTTCGGGTAGCGCCAATAATTAAATTCTCTATGTGCCACTCCATCTCTTTGGCGAAATCGCCCGGCGCACCTACCCATTGTTCAGTAAAATACAAATTCTTTTTAGGGTGTGCATAATGTACTTTGCTTATCGCGTTTACTTGGCCGCCATATAAATGAAAGGCAGAGCCATCTATGTATTTAGCAGTTTCAGGGTCATTTAAAATAGAAATGGGGTAATCTATTCTGTCGGCATTGTGATCATAAATAATAATCTTGGTTTTCAGATTATTTTCTGCAAAAGCTGGACCTAAATTATTTTTAATAAATTCTCCTTGCTGTACCGCTTTCATTAATAAACTGGGATTGTTGCCTGGATGCAAAGGTTCATTTTGAATGGTAATGGCATCTATAGAAATTCCGTTATCACTCATCGCTTTTATATACTTTACAAAGTAGTCTGCATAAGCGGGATAGTATTTTTCTAAAAGACTTCCTCCACGGGTATCGCCATTATCTTTCATCCAAACCGGTGGAGACCATGGCGAACCTAAAATTTTAATACTTGGCGAAATTTTTAATATTTCCTTTAAAACCGGGATTAAATGAAGCGTATCCTGACTTAGGTTAAAATGATTCAGGTCGACATCTGTTGCACCTTCAGCTAAATCATCGTAAGAAAAGGGAGCTGCATCCATATCTGAAGCTCCTATGCTCACACGTAAATAACTAACTCCAATATCATTTTCCTCCTGTCCAAAAAGCTCTTGTAGCAAATCTGCTCTTGCGGTATCGCTCATTTTATGTATGTGCATTGCGCTTCCTCCAGTAAGCGTATAACCAAAACCATCCATGGTTTGATACGGTATAGAGTCGTTTATTGTTATCGTCCCATCTACCGGTGCGGTTTGATTTGCATCTACAGGTATTTCCTGTTTTTGCAGCAAGTGCTTTCCATCTAATGAAGTGAGCCAAAGTTCAGCTTTTTCTGTTTTATTTTTTTCTACAGAATTGCAGCTTACAGCCACAATGGTGATCAGAAAGATGATATATGAGTAAATTTTCAAGGTTAAGAAATTGGTGGTTAATATTTTTTTGAAATTTTAATCTTTTCCAAATCAAAATCGCCTTTTTTAATCTCGATTTTGAGTGTATTACTGCCAGTTTTTAATGCAATTAAATCTGATGAAATCCAGCTCCATTCTTTTAAAGTATCTGAAAGATTTAAATTTTGAAATTGCTTGTTATTTATTCCAATAGAGACTTTACTGCCTGATTTATTTGCTCTCATTTTAAGGCTAAATTTATAGGTACCCCTTTCTGTAATTTTAAAAGTGTACTGTAAAAATTCACTTTTTTCAAAATCACCCACATAAACTGATTCAGCCTCCCGAGCATTTTCATTTTTGTAAATATCTACACCATCGTTGCGATATGTATGACCATTATTCCAGCTTTCACGATCTCCACCTTTTGAAATATAATAGTTCCCAGAAACAGAATCTTTATAAGCAATTCCGTTTTTGCCCAGATCATAATCTGCTGCTTTTATACTTGCGCTATCCTTTACGACAATTTTTTTATAAGGAATTGTTTTATCTGAATGCGGCTGACGTAACATGGCATCTATGACATCTCTATGAACTATACAGTTTTCAATTTTAGTGTTTTCGGCCAGTTGCATGAGAGCTTTATAAGCTTC
>CAXBEL010000257.1:0-5894 GCA_963974735.1 uncultured Flavobacteriaceae bacterium
TGAAGCTGCAAAAAAATCAGGAGCGCAAATAATTACTACAGATTATTATTTACCGAGTACCTTATTTGATTCAACATATAAGGTAAATTTTGGGGAAGGAAAATTTTCTAGAGCTAACCCTATAAACAACTAGGTAGCATATCTATCGTTTTCAGTTTTTTAATAGGGTTATCGTCATAAAGCTTAAAGTCTATTCAATAAGTCGAGCTTTTTCTTAAGATTATGTACTGTCCTGCTATAGTATATATTTTGAACTGCAAACGATTCTGTTAACGCAAAATAAAAACCCTTGTAAACACTTGGCTTACAAGGGTTAAAAGTGGAGTCGGGCGAACAAACCGAATATTAACCGTTTCAAAGTTTACTAGGCTTTACAAGGGGTATGAAAAAAGGGGAGTAAACTTTTATTCAGATTTCAACAATTCAATTACGCCAATACATTTTCAACTAATGAGCTAGGGATTAAAATTCTTAGTTGAATTAAATGGATGTTTATTTTTTCAAAGATTTAGCTCGTACTGACCTCTTTTAAAATATTTTTCAATTGGCCTAATTGTACCGGTTTCACTAAGTAGTTACTTGTCAAACTATATCTTTCAGCTCTTTTAAAATCTTCTTCGCTATTTGAACTGGTCAAAATATAGATAATAACTTTTTGGTCAGTTGGAATTTTAGTGAATTCATCTAGAAATTGCCAGCCATCCCAAATAGGCATATTTAAATCCAGAAAAATTATTTGTGGTAACTTTTCACTATTTTGAATCATTGTTTTCAATGTAGTATAAGCTTCCATGCCATTTTTACAAACTAAAATTTTCTCAACAAATCCTGAAAGTTCAATATGTTTTTTAGTTATAAACAAGTGCATCGGATCATCTTCTACAATACATGCTAAATCTATTTTTTTCATAATGGTAATAATATTTTAAAGGTTGTGCCTCTGTTAACTTTACTTTCTACTTGTATTTTGCCACCCATACTTTCTACTTGATTTTTGGTGATAAACAAGCCGACTCCTCTTGAGTCGTTGTGTTCATGAAAAGTTTTATACATTCCAAATAGTTTATCACCATATATTTTTAAATCAATTCCCAATCCATTATCCTCAAAATATAGAGAGATCATAGATTCTTCTTTACCCGAATAAATTTTAAGGTAACACAATTTTTTTTCATCCCTGTATTTTATGGCATTTGTAATCATGTTTAGAACAATACTGTCAAGATATGCTGGAACCGCTTTGACTTTTAGATCGTGATCAATAGTATTGATGATTTTAATTTTGGCATCATTTATTTGTATTTTCAAGCTGTCAATATTTTTTTGAATGACTTCGTGAATATACACTTCTGATATATCTGACTGTATTAAATGTACTTCTACTATTTCTGTCAAATCATTAACAGTTTGATTCAGATTCTCGGTTCCTTTATTAAGATATTCAAATATTTCACTCTGAGAGATATCTGGATACTCCATTCGCATTAAATCAAGTATGCCTGAGATTCCTCCACTATGTGAACGCAGGTTATGTGACACTATATGCGCAAAATTTCGAAGTCGTTCATTTTGCTCGTTTGTTATATCAAGAAGCGACTTAATCTCTTTTTCAACCTTTTTTAACTCGCTAATATCAGTTGCCACCTGTAGATAGCCTACTATATCCTTTTTATCGGTAATGGTGTCCATAGACAACAAAACAGGAAAGCTAGTTCTATCTTTACGAATATATGTCCATTCCTTTGTACTTGGCATTCCTCCATTGATTTCATAAATGAAGGTTTCAGATCCCTTCATCTCTTTTTTAAGTTTTTGAGACAAAACTTTACCCTCTCTATTAATCTCTGCATTTCGGTGAATTAGTTCCAAATAATTTTCACCAATAACTTCAAACGCTTTATATCCAAGAAGTTTCTCGGCTCCGGAGTTAAACATAGTTATTGCACCTGATTTATCGGTAGCAATAATAGAAACCTGTTTGCTAGCGTTTAAGATAGCTTGCAGACTGGATATGGCTTCTTGTAGTTTTTTTTCGTGCTCTTTTTCAGAACTAATGTCTCTTACAAAAGACCAAATGAGCTTTTTGCCATTGCTATCTATTATTACTATTCCTTGTAGTGCTATAGGATATCTTGAGCCATCTTTGCGGATGTATTCTTTTTCAAAGAGATCATAACTATCTTCTCTTTCCATTTGTTGTATTGCCAAAACTTCCAATGGTTCATATTTTTTGGGTGTAGTATCCCAATAACTTAGAGATAAAAACTCTTCTCTGCTATAACCTGTAGGCTCTAGTAACTTATCGTTCACATCTATGAATTTTCCAGTTTCATAATCATTTAAGGCTATACCTATAGGAGATAATTTGTACAGAGTTGATAGCAATTCTCTCTGATAGGTAATGTTTGAAAGAAGTTTTTTGCTTTCAGAAATATCTATTATTTGTGAAATAAAATAAAGCACCTTACCAGCTTGGTTCTTCACTATAGATACCGCTAATAATATATAAACGATATGTCCATCTTTATGAAAATATCGTTTATCCATTTGATAATGATCCCTCTTGCCATTAATAAGTTCTTGCAAAAGTGCCATATCTGTATCTAAATCATCAGGATGAGTTATATCTTGAAAAGTAAGTTTTATTAACTCCTCTTGTGTGTAACCCACTATTTCGCAGACTTTACTATTAACCTTCAGCCATTTACCATTTTCGTCGAGCAATGCCATTCCAATAGCTGCATTCTCGAAATTACCTCTAAAAGCCTCTTCACTGATGCTAAGTCTCTCTTCTTTTTGCTTTCGTTCAGTAATGTCTTGATGGGTTCCATACATCATCAAAGCTCTTCCATCTTTCGTCCATTCAAAAATTTTACCCCTGTCATAGACCCATATCCATCGACCATCTTTGTGCTTCATGCGTGCTTCAAATTCGTAATGAGATGTTTCTTTCTCAAAACAAGCATTTAACCTGCGGTTAGATTCTTCCAGATCATCAGGGTGTGCTAAGTTAATCCAGGTATCAATACTTACAGGAGCTAGTTCTGCTAGAGTATAGCCTAAGATTTCTGCCCAGCGCTCATTGTAAACCGTCTTACCGGTTTGAACATTCCACTCCCATGTACCAATATTAGTCCCCTCAATTATTGATGTATATCTTAATTCGCTCTTTTTTATATCTGTAATATCCTGAAAACTTCCTTTGAGTTTATCTCCATCTTTCATGATTGTGATCTGCACCCAAATTAGGTTATCTTTTGCAGTAACTATTTGGCTTATAAGATTACTAGGATTTCCATTCTCACAGCATTGCGTTATAGCCTTAGAAATTAAGGATCTATACTCAGGGTGATAAAATTCTAAGGTGCTTTGAGTGGTGATTTTAACGCTCTTAGGAACTTCGTGCAGTTCGTATATTAGATCACTCCAGGTCATTTCACCCGATGCGATATCCATTTCCCACAAACCGATCTGATTGGCTTGCTGGATATTACGGAGGTGCTTAACCTTATTATTTAACTTATTATTTAAGATTTCAAGGGTAATATTCTTTTTTCTGCTCTCAAAATAATTCATGACTTGTCTTGCCAATTTTTTAAGTGTTTTGAGGTTAGACTTGCTAAATTTCTTGGGAATATCATCTATTGTGCAAAGTAATCCCAGAACATATCCCTGGTGTGTTATTAAAGGGAATCCTGCATAAGAGGCGATTTCAGTATTGCCAATAATAGGAAGGGTGTCTTGAAAGTGATCATTTTTTCGAAAATCTTCAACAACAAGAGGCTCATTGGGTGCGTATATAGCTTGCGAGCAAAATGAATAATCTTTTGAGGCCTCTTGAATTCCCAATCCATAATTAGAAAGAAGCAACTGCTTATTTTCCATAATTAAGCTGATGAATGCTATTTTGGTACCACAGATGGTAGATGCCATAGAGGTAATTAGGTCATAATCTTCACCACCGGCGAATCCGACTAAATGGTAATTTTCCATTTCTCTTAGTCGCTTTATCTCATGTTTTTGTATTTCGGAACCTTTCATAAGGTATGATTTTCAAAAAATTGCAAATAGGAGATTTTTTATAGTTAGGTGTTATGTCCTTAAAAATAGTGAAGTGTAATAGATATCCAATAAAATTTTATAAAAGGGATATTTGTGATCCAACAGCATTAGATTATAAGAATAAATAGTAATAAATGCTTATGTACATATTCGCCAGCGTAATTTGGCTAAAGACGGAATGTAATTCTTCAACGAGAAGTTCTAAGATTAGTTCCAGCTTTGTCATATTTCAATTCATTTATCGATTACATTTTTCAGAACCTTTTTGGCTATGGCTTTAGCCAAGTTTGGTGCAATGGGTACATACTTGTTCCTGATAAAACAAATTTTTTGCCCGATTGATTGATTTCAGCAAATTAATGGCGGACATCGAGCGGTGAACAGTACTGCCTTTTATACTTTGCCCGCGGTATTCAAACCGAATACCCTGAAGCTGTGTGGATTTTATTGATTACCGGAATTAAATCAATCTGTTTATTTCGCATTCGATTCAAATAGGTGTGCAGATCTTTAATTCCTTGTTAAATGGTACTTTGATGTGATTTTTATATTTCAGTTCGGTGTTGCTTATTTCCTGCTTTTTTCATACTGCACGTCTTTTACCGTTTGAAGCCCTAATTCTTTGGCAGTTCACTTTGCTGTTAGCTGACTTTTTTTTCGATAAAAACTGTCATTATAGGCACTACCATTTACGTTGATACAATTGACATAAAGGTGTACGTGAGTATGCGCTTTATCCCGATGTACAAACGTTACTGCCTGATGCTCCTGTAATTTCATATGTTGAATAAAGTCTTGTTAAGTTCTCGAAGCTCCTTATTACTCAGATTACCTCCACCACGGACCGTTGGGGTTTAGAATAAAACTCAAGGTGTCGCGCTCACAATATTGATTGAGCCCTTTTACGGCTTTAAATTCCTGAGAGATCTGTTGTTCCATTAAGCAATTTCTGTAAAAGACACTTAAAAAAGAAACTACAGCTCTAGCTTTAACCTGCAGTAGTTTTTTCTCATACACACTGCATCTGAATTTGTGCTCGTTTAATCGTTTTTATTTTTTGTTTGCCACCATCGGTAGCAAAAAAAGATGTGTGGCAACAGCCACACATCTTGACCTGCTTTCCAGAAATCAGTTTCACTTTGTTTTCATCAACAAAGCATTTAATTCATTTTCAGCTTCATAGAGCTCTGGTTTATCGATACATTTAAAAGTTTCATTCAAGAAGTATATTGTGATTTTCTCTCCGGCTTTTACTTGATCTAAGGAGAGTTCAATAAGTTATAATGATCATAATAGGTGAGTGCTTTTTCCGCAAAAGCAATGGAGAAAAAATCACAAAATCAGTTTCTCGTATTAAATTTGGATAAATTGTAATCAGCAATAAGATGATCTGCATAGAGTTCCAGAATTTTGCTCAGCAACGTGTAGGAGGGGAATATTACTACGGATTTCGGTTTTGGTGCGGTGAATACGAATCCATTTGCTGCCGTCTATATCAATAGTAATATCAGGCTTTGAAAGTTATTCACATCACAATACGCCAGCCCGGTGTATTTAATTCAGCTTATGCCTATTGACTTGCGTATTTATCTCAAAATCCTCACGGCTATTGCACATTACCTTTCCTGACGTGAAATTCCATTTTCTAGGATTGACTCGCCTCGCTATACTTACTTTTTTATTTTCTGTCAACAGTAAGTTATAATACGCATATATTTAATATCAATTGACATCAAATAAATTAAAAACCCTTGTAAACACTGAGTTTACAAGGGTTAAAAGTGGAGTCGGGCGGGTTCGAACCGCCGTGCAAACAGGCAACTCAATAGCTT
>CAXBEL010000258.1:0-5845 GCA_963974735.1 uncultured Flavobacteriaceae bacterium
TTTTTTCTCATACTGGGACGTAACTGGTCTGGGTAATGAAAAAATAGGGGCAGTTTACAGGGGTGTTTCCTATAGTACCAGCGATATACAGCGCAGGTACCTCTCTATAGTAGTAAATGATGAGTTTGAACAAGCCGCGATTGATGCCATCCTTACTGCAAGCCGTACTGGCGAAGTAGGCGACGGAAAAATATTTGTGTCTGACGTAAAAGAAGCATATCGCATACGTACAGGCAAGAAAGGCGGAGAAACTTTAAACTAACTAATAATATTACAAAACATATAATATGGAAACAAGCGCTGTATTAGATTTAATGTGGATCCTTATTGCTGGAATACTGGTATTCTTTATGCAAGCTGGATTTACATTAGTAGAAGCTGGATTTACAAGATCCAAAAACACAGTAAATATAATAATGAAAAACATAATGGACCTTTGTATTGGTTCATTAGGTTTCTGGACAATAGGATATACTTTAATGTATGGCACATCAATAGGAAAATTTATAGGGGAGCCTACGCTTTTCTATAGTGACCCTGGTGACATGCACAATCTATTCTTTCAGACTGTTTTTGCCGCAACAGCTGCAACAATTGTATCTGGAGCAATAGCAGAACGAACTAAATTTTCAACCTACATTATATTTTCTGTTATAATGACTACTCTTATTTATCCTATTTCAGGACATTGGGTATGGCAAGGAGATGGCTGGTTAACAGAATTAGGTTTTATTGATTTTGCCGGTTCTTCAGTAGTTCACTCTGTCGGGGGCTGGGCAGCACTGGTTGCCGCATTTCTAGTAGGACCTAGAATTGGAAAATATACTGAGGGTAAAGCTAACGCCTTACCGGGACATAATATGATGTATGGTGCACTGGGTGTATTTATACTTTGGTTTGGATGGTTCGGATTTAATGGAGGCTCTGAATTGGCGATTTCTGGAGACAGTGCCAATAATGTTGCAGATATTATAATAACTACAAACTTAGCTGCTTCGGCTGGAGCTGTAGCTGCGTTGTTCTTAACTTGGATGCGATTTGGCAAACCAGATCTATCAATGACCTTAAACGGAGCACTTGCTGGCTTAGTGGGTATTACTGCGGGTTGTGCTGCTGTAAGCCCAGGCGGGGCCGCGATTATTGGATTAATTGCTGGTATCGTAGTGGTATTCTCAATAGAATTTATTGACAAAACTTTAAAGGTTGATGATCCAGTAGGTGCTATTTCTGTACACGGTGTGTGTGGAGCTCTAGGAACTTTACTTGTTGGAGTTTTCGCTACAGACGGCGGTTTATTGTACGGCGGTGGATTTGGACAATTAGGAGTTCAGGCAATTGGCGTATTGGGAATTGGAGCTTGGGCAATAATCACTTCTTTTGTGGTATTGTTTATTCTAAAGAAAACCCTTGGCCTTAGAGTTACACAGAACGAAGAAATTGAAGGATTGGATATAGAAGAGCATGGCGCTAATGCATATCCAGATTTTAGATTAAAAGACGATTAAGAAAATAGATAATAAGTGTTATTTATACAAAAACCCACGCAATGCGTGGGTTTTTTATTTTAGAATCTATGTATTTACTTAATAAAAGCAATGTTTAATGGATAATAAGGTTCTTCTCCATTTGTGGCTTTTATAGCATTTATTATAGGAAAAATAATTACAAGAATACCTATTGCAATTAATCCCAAAAAACCCAGACCCAATAATAATATGAGAGGAATACAGATCATACTGTATATAAACATACTGATCTGAAAATTAAGTATTGATTTTCCGTGATTGTCCATTGCATATACCTTATCGCGCTGAGTAAGCCACATAATAAGCGGAACGATAAATCCTCCTATACCAGTAACAAGATCAAGTAACTGGCTTAGGTGCGCAACTGCGAGTAAATTTCTGTCTTCTCTTAATACCATTTTTATAGATTTTATTTGATTGATAGTTAATAATATGACGAATAAGTTCGCCATTTGTTACACTTTCATCAAGGCTCTATAAAAAGGCTTTTTTAATTTTTGGCACGCTGCTTGATTTAAACAAGTTGTACCATCCAAAAATCAATGAGTACAAACTTTCAAAAATCCAAGATTATGAAAAACTTAATTTATCTTTTTATCGCGCTTATTGTAAGTACAGCGTCCGTGGGCGCAACAGCATTGGATGGAACACCACTTTCCCGATATCAATATGATGGCAACAGATATATTTTTGTTGAAGGGGGAATAGAATTTTCAGTTTACCCAGACGGTGAATTTGACTTTTTATTACCACAAGTAGTGAGAGGCTTAAATGTAAATGTAAACAGTGGCCCTGTAAATATAAGTTTTAATTCAGGATATGATTATGATCCTTATGTTCAGTATGATAATTATGGTGCAGTAATACAGATTGAAGATGTACCTATTTACTATGATAATTGGGGTCGTATAATACAAGCGGGAAACGTTTATATTAATTATCACAATAACCGCATAGTACAAGTAGGTGGATTAAACATATACTATAGAGGTAATTCATTCTCTCACGTAACAGGATATATAAACGTTTACAATAGAACCTATAATTACAGACCCTATTACGACTATTTTTATAGACCATATTTTGATAGATGTCTAGTATATACAACTCCTTACAGACGATTTTACCGTCCACAGCGTTATAGTTATGTGTATCATAGAAACCACTATAATTTAGGGTACAAAAATGGTTATGCAAATGCCTATAGACAATTTAATAAACCTAAAGGAAGGATAGCGCACAACAATGGTAGAAGAGGTGATTACAGTCAAGCACGTGCCTTAGCAAACAACAGAAGAAGTTCTAATGCATCAAGTGCCAGAACTTATACAAGAAAATCTACAAATACAGTAGGTAGAGAAAGTGTTTCCAGATCAAGTAATACCACAAGATCAAGTGCTATTATAAGCAGAAGCAATGACAATAATTCAAGACAGAGCGTTAATAGAACTTCTAGAACACAAAGCACAGATAAGCCTGTAATTAGAAGTAATACAAATACAAGATCATCAAATACGGCAACACGTTCAAGTAGAACAGCAGATAGACCTGCAACAACACGTAGCGCTGAGAAAAAAGACAACAGAACCGTTCAAAGAACTCAGACCCGAGTAAGTCGTTCCAGTTCAACACCCAGTAGGGCAAAAAGCAGTGCACCCTCACGTGCACCTCAGCAAAGAGCCCAACGCAGTGTTCAAAAAAACACAAGAAGCAGCACACCTGCAAGAGCTACACGTTCTACTTCAAATAGATCGTCAAGCAGTTCAAGATCTTCCAATTCTACAAGAAGAGGGAATAATATATAAGTTGATTTTTTGGTTGGTTAGTTGGAAAATTCCGTCTCAGTTTATTCTGAGCGGGATTTTCTTTTTAAGACATATCTACTGATCAAACTATTTATTTCTTCAGATAAATTTAGTCTGTAGATTATAAAAACATAAATCAAAGAAATAAGAATTGATTTTACGGCAATACTCAAAATTGGATTCCATCCAAAATCCCAGAAATAAAAACCTAAAGAAAATAGGAGAAGAATCAAAGCGACACGGCCTGATTGTCCCGTAAAGGGCTGCATTTTAAATTTCTTATAAACCACTATAATCTTAGCGATACAATACCCTACCGAAGCTATAAATGTAGCTATCGCTGCGCCATTTATTCCCAACCACGGAATAAAAATAGTGTTCAGCACTACTGCAATTACTACTAAAAACGCCCCTAAAACAAGCACCAATCGGTAATAATCACTATTGTACAAAATGGCATTGTTATTTCCCATTAAGTTATCCAGAAGTTTAGCGAGGGAAATTAACAGAACTACCTCCAATCCGGTACTGTAAGCGGGGTCTAGAAGCAAATACAGTTGATTTATATTACAAATAATCAAAGTAAAAATAAGCCCGGAAATAATAAATAAGGTCAACGAACTTTTTTTGTAAAGCTCTCTTAATTGGTCAAATTTTCGCATATTGAGATACTCCGCGGTTAAGGGATAAGTTATCTGATGCATAGCACGAGCGGGAACAGCGATTACAGCTGCTATATAGATGGCCACTGCATAAAATGCCACATTTTCTATAGGCACCATTTTACCTATCATAAACATATCTATCTCAAGAATCATTACAGCAATAGATCCAGCTATTATAATAAGTGAACTGTATTTAATAATCCGAATAATTTCTTCTGGTAAAGAAAAATTTAATACAGGTTTTCTGAATGTAAAGGCATAAATCATCATGATAAACATCCTCAAAAAATAAACACCACATAAAGCATATATAAACTGTGACGCGGTGAGGATTTCAAAATAAAGTAACAATAACAAGGTCATAACCCCCAGCCGGTGAAAAACCTCGTTCATAAAGTTTCCAAAAACGCTTTGCATCTGCACTTTTGCCCACGAATAAAATACTTCAAAGTAAGCCATTGCAAATCCTACCAGAAAGATAAGAGGCGCATAAGGCCTGACAATTTCATTCTCTGAAGTCAAAAAATTTAAAATGGCATCATAAGCAAAAACCGCTATTATAGAACCAGGAATTATTACAGTCAATGGTAGAAAAAGCATTAGCGATAAAAACTGATCCTGTTTCGCTCCCTTATAAGTCGAGTAGAATTTGACAAGTGTGTTGTGTACCCCAAAAGCCATAATAGGCATCAAAATAGTCGCCGCACTTAAAAGGAAACCTACAAGCCCATAATATTCCTTACTCAGGAAATTTACATAAAGAACCAACGTGTTTATTGCACCTATCCCAAAACCGGCGTAGGTTGTAATTAAGTTTTTAAAAGACTGTGATGCGACAACTCCCATAATTATTGAGATTTCTCATCTAAGAGGTCGTTAATCACAAACGCTAATTTTTCAGTTAAGGATTTTCTGGAGTATTGCGAAATTTTAGAAGTGTTGCTTGCTAAACCTCTTTCTTTGAACTTTTTATATAAATCCAATATATGCTCCTTTAAAGGGGTCTTTTCAAGATAAGTAAAGCATTTACCGGCATTTGTATTAGTCACAATTTCGAAAAAATCTGAATCCTCAGGACCAATTCCCAAAATAGGACGTTTTGCAGCCAAATATTCGAAAACCTTACCGGGAATAATGGCCTGTGTATCTTTCGCATTAATCTCTATCAGAAGTAAAACCTGGGTGCTTCTCTGCGCAATCAAAGCTTCTTTATGGGAAAGATAACCTAATAACTGAATGTTGCTCTTTAGCCCAAAATCTTCAATGGTCTTCACCACTGCGTTACTTACTCTTCCTGCAAGTTTTATTTTTAAATCTTTACCAAATTGAGGTATTTCTTTTTTCAACTCTTGTAAAACCTGCCAAAGCATTTTGGGATTGCGATCTGCCAATAAAGAACCTATATGGGATAATGAGAATTCTGTATCCAGTTCTACTTCTGGAAAATGCTCTCTATCAAAACCATTAGTAATACAAGTAATGGGTACGTTGGTCAATTTTTCAAAGTCTGCTGTTGTTGTAGGACTTGTTGTGATTATATGATCGGCACCATTAAGAACCTGCTGCTCCAATTTTTTGTGCTTCCTTTCGGAGCGCTTATTCAATTTAAGTTTATCGTGATAACCTATCGTAGTCCAAGGATCTCTAAAATCGGCAATCCAAGGGAACGACAAATCTTCTTTTAATTTTAAACCTATTAAATGCAGACTATGTGGTGGCCCCGTTGTGATAATAGCATCCACCTCATTTTTATTTAAATACTGAGTTAGAAATTTAATTGAAGGCTTTACCCAAAACTTGCGGGCATCAGGTATAAAAAAATTTCCACGTATATAAAGCATCGGCTTCT
>CAXBEL010000259.1:0-5844 GCA_963974735.1 uncultured Flavobacteriaceae bacterium
TTTTATAGACACGGTAGGAGTCGCAAAAAGAGAGAATGTAATAGATGTTTCCCTCTTGGAATTTAATATACGAGAAGACCTTAATAAAACAGCGCCACGTGTAATGGCTGTTTTAGATCCCGTAAAGCTGGTTATAGATAATTATCCGGAAGATAAAGTAGAATGGTTTGATGCAGAAAACAATCCAGAAGATGAATCTGCCGGAGAACGTAAAGTTCCTTTCTCTAAGGAATTATATATTGAAAGAGAGGATTTTAAAGAAGATGCCAACCGTAAATTCTTCCGTTTATCCTTGGGTAAAGAAGTACGTTTAAAAAATGCTTATATCATAAAAGGGGAATCTGTTGTAAAAGATAAGCAGGGTAATATCACAGAAATACATTGCTCTTATGATCCCGACTCTCAAAGCGGAAGCGGCACAGAGGCCAGTTTAAGAAAGGTTAAAGGGACTTTGCATTGGGTCTCCATAAAACATGCTATTAAAGCAGAAGTAAGACTTTATGATCGTCTTTTTTTAGATGAAGCACCTGATGGACATAAGGATAAGAACTTTATGGAATTTGTAAATCCAGATTCGCTTCAAACAATTATAGGATATCTGGAGCCTAGTCTTGCTGAAGTTAAGCCAAGTGAAATCTTCCAGTTTCAGCGGATAGGATATTTTAATGTAGATAAAGACAGCACTTCAGAAAAGCTTGTTTTTAACAGAACCGTTGGACTTCGAGATACTTGGTCAAAAGTTGCAACCAATGCTGGTAATCAAAAAGCGCAGACAAATAAGCAAGCTCCCAAAAAACAAGTGCATAAAATTTCTGCTTTGGATGAGATAAAAAGAGCAGGTAAAAAATTGGCTAATCTTCCTGATGAAAAGCGTCTTAATATGACCGCACAAATACAGGAATTTGCAAAAGACGTTGAGCTGGAAGAACTGAAGCCACTTTTTAATACTTCTGCAAAAAAGATAGGAACCCGCCTTGCAGTTTTAGAAACATTGAAGGTGCTTATAGATTTAGGTAAAGCCAGCACAGATGATAACGATGTTATGGCTTATATCAATGATTCTAAAAATTCTGAAAATGAATTGCTGGAGACAAGTGCAGATAATTTTTAAAGGGTATAGAGTTTTGAGTTAGGAAATTTTTATCTCATTTGTCTCTCCACTTACTTTTTTCGGTAGATCTTTTATTTTCAAATAATTGGGATATTATTCTTTTGTTTCTGTATTTTATTTTTTGTGTTATAACTACATAAAAAGCTAAAAAAGTAACTAGTTGCTGTGTGATTCTATTAAATCTATCTGTTATGAAAGTTTCAGCATTTATCGATTCTTAAAAGGGTAATCATTTTACCGAATTGGTGTCTAACGGAGTAACAAAGGATTTGAAAATTGAGCGGATTACATGGATTAGGTTCGGCTATTAATGATGGAGAATTATTATTTCTTGCGATCTCAACCTGTTTTTGTAATGATTTATATCGAGAAGCTAAGAAAAGAGGCATTGAGATAGACAGCGTTCAGGTAGAAACCACCGGTGAATTTTCTGAAGAAGGTGTCCCAGCAAAAATATCACATACAAGGCAAAAATTGAAGGAAATGCTTCAGAAGAAGAGTTGAATAAATTGATGATAAAAACCGATAAAATTGCGGAAATCCACAACACATTGCGCAAAGGAACCGTGGTCACTTTAATTTTGGAGAACTAAATCCAAATAATCTGAATACTTCTGAAAATTAGAGTTACCTTTTCCAAATACAGGAATTAAAAATTAATAGTAACAAAAAGCACAAATGAAGAACAATCTATTTTATCTCGTAAGCTTAATTATTCTAATAAGTTCTATAATTTTAATTGTGAAGTATCCCAGCTCTGGTCAATTTAATCTTATTGCTGGAGGATTGGTTTTAACGGGGTTACTAATTAATCTTATGAGTTTCTTTAATAGAAAAAAAGTTTTAGTTAAAAGTGAAAACAGCATATAAGTCCATTATAATTTTAACTTGAAAAAAGGCTAATAACTACGGGTTTTACGTCACGTTGTTTATTAGCCTTTTTTTGTCTATCACAATAATGAATCCTAGAGTTAACACCTATTTTAATAACGCCAAAAAGTGGCAAAACAGGCGGCACGACGGATTCCTTTCACGAATATTGAAGAAATTTTAGATAAAGAAGCTGTATTGAAGGCCTATATTCAAGAAGCGGTTGAAGCAGAAAAGGCTGGAAGTAAATCAAAATACAGCACTTGTTTTTCCTGAAGAATTAGAAAGAAAATTGAACTATGATCCAGAGTTAAAATCTGCTTTTGAAGCTTTGACTCCCGGACGACAAAGAGCGTATAATATTTATTTTACTGCACCAAAGCAATCCCAAACCCGAGAAGCAAGAATTCAAAAATTTGTCCCGAATATTCTAAATGGAAAAGGGTTAAATGATCGGTAAAAACAAGTATTAGCTTACTTTAAATATTATTCCGATCTCAGAAAACATTTTTTCAAATACACTTAATCGTGTGCTGTTAACAATCTATTTAAGCATAAGCAAATACTGAGCAAGCGTATAATGCTTAATATGAGCGTTTTTTAGCATTCCTTTAAGGTATAGAGCCTGTTTATTAACCGGTTATTAACGGTGTTTGCTTTTGGGTCATTGTATATTTGAGCATAACATTTAAAACAATCACCATGTCAAAAACAGGAAATACAATTTTAGCACTTATTACAGGTGCTGCCATAGGAGCAGGATTAGGTTTACTTTATGCTCCAGAAAGTGGAGATAAAACAAGAAAGAAGCTTTCTAAAAGCGCAAAAGATGCGCAAAAAAATATAAACCAGCACATTAAGGAAACAACAGAAAGTTTGAGTCTTTCGGCTAAAAAGGCCAAAAAAAGTTTTGATGAAAAATTAGAAGATACACTGGCTACTGCTAGTGAAAAGGCTGATGATATATTAGTTACAATGGAAAAAAAGCTTGAGGATTTACGAAAGAAGAATGCTCAAC
The DNA here is from genome assembly GCA_963974735.1 of uncultured Flavobacteriaceae bacterium. Classification (GTDB taxonomy): domain Bacteria; phylum Bacteroidota; class Bacteroidia; order Flavobacteriales; family Flavobacteriaceae; genus Leeuwenhoekiella. Next base: position 3,000 of record CAXBEL010000259.1, read on the forward strand.
TTAAAAAAGAAAGCGTTGCAAAAGTCGAAGAAACTGTAGCGCCAAAAAAAACAACAACAGCCTAGTCAAAACAGCGTATGGCCTTTACTAAAATTACTGACAATTTTCACGAACTAACCGAAAATATTCATACATATCTAGAGAGTAGTAAGGAATTCTACAAACTCGATTTGTTTAAGAAAATGATGAAAGGTGCTGTCGCACTGGTTAAATTATTGGTGATTGGCAGCATCTTTCTTGTTTTTCTACTTTTCATTTCGGTAGCGGTCGCTATTTCAATTGGAGAGTCTCTGGGACAGATGAGTGCAGGATATTATATTGTGAGTGGTTTTTATCTTCTGGTATTTATTTTATTCTTGATATTTGGAGGGCCTATAATTCAAACCTATATGCTTAAAAAATATTCGAAGATATTTTTTAATGAATCCACACAGGAAGACGTACTTGATGATGAATTTAAAAATCTAACCGAATAGCCATGAAAGTCTATACCTCATTTGATGAAATAAATAGAGATCTCAAAATTCTTAAGCTACAACAGCAAATAGATCAGGAAGAAGTTAAGTTTAAATTGAACACAATTAAATCTTCTTTATCACCAGTAGGTTTAGTTGCAAATATTGCCGGAGCTATTGCAGAGAAAGCTTTTGTACTAAAAATGGTAAATAAACTCTTAGGAATTAAGAAGGTTAAAAAAGTAGAATAATTACATTTAAGTTGCTATGAAATTGAAAATGCCCGACTAGTAATCGGGCATTTTTTATTTTAAAACTTTAAAGGATTTTATTCTTTCTTCTTTTTTTGACCAATTCCTTTTGCTTCATTTTGTTTTTTCATCTCTTCGCCAATCTGATTAGAAGCAACAAAACTTGCAATCATATTATTAAGCATTTCACTTCCCGCTTGTGGTGAATTAGGAAGTAGAATTAGATTTGTGTTGGTTTCTTCACCTATAGATTGTAGCGTGTCATAATGTTGAGTTACAACAATAAGAGCAGAAGCTTCCTGAGAATTAATGCCCACATTGTTTAATACCTCCACAGACTCTTCAAGACCTCTTGCAATCTCTCTTCGCTGGTCTGCTATACCTTGACCCTGTAAACGCTTGCTTTCGGCTTCTGCGCGGGCTTTAGCAACTATTTTAATACGTTCTGCTTCTGCCTCATATTCTGCGGCAACTTTCTCACGTTCTGCCGCGTTAATTCGGTTCATTGCAATTTTAACTTGTTGATCAGGATCAATATCTGTAACTAGAGTTTTAATAATGTCATAACCGTAATCTGTCATCGCTTGATTTAATTCACTCTTTACGGCGATTGCAATATCATCTTTACGTTCAAAAACGTCATCCAGCTTCATTTTAGGCACTTCTGAGCGCACAACATCAAATACATAGGAGGTAATTTGATTTTGAGGATCTTCCAGCTTATAAAAGGCATCATATACATTTTGTTTGACCACTTGAAATTGAACAGATATTTTTAATCTTACAAAAACATCATCTTTGGTTTTAGTCTCAACAATAACATCGAGTTGTTGTATCCTTAAATTAATACGACCGGCAATGCGATCTATTATGGGTACTTTAAATTGAATACCAGAATTTCTTACACTTGTAAATCTACCAAGGCGCTCTATTACAGCTGCTGTTTGTTGTCGCACTATAAATATTGAAGAAAATAAAAAGATTATAAAAAAGAAGAGTATTATGGGCAGAATAAAAAACATATTGAATTTTTTAAGAGGTGAAACAACGGTTTAAGTTATCAAAAATAACAATACATTTGTCGCCTTTCTTTCTAAAACGTAACAATGATCCCAAAGGTTTTATTAATATCAATCCTCTTTTTATCGAGTTTCACTATTTATGCTCAGAGAAATTCTAACGTTCAAAACAACAGACTTGGAATACAGGGAAAATATTCCATGTTAAGTTTAGATACAGATAATTTTAATACGAGTAGCGGGGAGGGGTTTACGGCAGGCTTTACTACACGAGGGGCATTCTATAATAATTTTGATTTAATTTTTGGAGTTGATTTCTTCCAATCAGATTTGGGAATAGCAGCAAAGCCTACTTTAGCATCTACGGCGGTTGAAGATCTTAAATATAAAATTATAGGGGCGCAGGTAAATATCCTGGCCAGCTATCTCATCGCTGGAGAGAATTTTACAATTGAAGCAGGTCCCGTTCTTATGATAAACAGTAAAATGCAACTTGATGATAGTGGCTCCAATAATTATATCATTGATGGATATACTAATCTAAAGGCAGAGGAGATAGAAGAAATATCCAGATTTAATGTGAATGCATTAGTCGGTCTATCCGCTGGTTTTCCAGGCTTCAGAGCAACAGTAAACTATCAATATGGGCTGTTAAATACCCTAAGTCGCCTTGAAAATGAGGATCTGGATCAACAGGATCCTGCAGCTACAGATTTTAAAGGCAACTTAGGTATTATTAGTGCTGGTTTAGTAATTTATCTATAAGGTTTCTATTGCAAAACGAAGACGTTCTAAAGTCCGCGGCTTCCCAATTGTCGCTGCAATTTCAAAAACATCAGGCCCTTGCATAGAACCTACTAGGCTTAAACGAAGTGGCTGCATAACTTTACCAAAACCTAATCCTTTTTCTTGAATCCAGCTTTTTACATTTCCAGAAAGCGCTTCGGCGGTGTAGGGTTCTGTATTGTAAACTATTTTGCTTACTTCGGTTAACAGTTCGCCAGTATCTTCTTTCCAGGCTTTTTTTACTGCTTTTTCATCATAGACGGTTGGTCTTTCAAAGAAATAAGTCCCTAGTTCCCATAGGTCTGGAATAAAAACGGCTCTTTCTTTTAATAAA
>CAXBEL010000260.1:0-5787 GCA_963974735.1 uncultured Flavobacteriaceae bacterium
CTACCTCGGAGCTGTAATAAAATCCTTTATAAGAATCCGCAGTAACGTGTTCGTCATATTTAATGAAGTTTACCGTTCTTTCTCCATTTATACTTAAACGCATTGTGGGTTCATTCTTTTTGTTTTGTTCAAAATAGACACTGACGTCTTTTGAATCTCCCAACATTTTAAATTCATTTTTACTAACGGGCAATAATTTGGTCTGACTCGATTTTGACCTGTAGTAAACCAGCGTGTCATTAATTACTTTTATCTGCCTATCATAGCGTTCATCCTCTTCCCAATATGTCCCCGCAAATTCATTAAGTTGTTTTGTGGAAAGTTGGATAAAATCATATGTTTTGGCTATTGGTAACGTCTCATCTTCAGCGGACTTTGTTTTGGGTTTGTAGTATTCACTTAAAAAAATGTTGGCAGTTTTAAGGGCCTGACTGGTAGCATTAAAAGGTGTTGAATTGGCAAGTACCACTACGGCTGAATTATTTTCAGGAAAGCGAGAAAAATATGCCCTGAAACTAGCATCAGACCCTGTATGGTCAAACCACTCCATTCCTTTATATTTTACGCCTGTCCATTGACCCATAGCGTATTCGGTGAGATTTCCATTATTCAAGCGAAAACGTGTATTCATTCGTTTTGACAGTTCTGGGTTAACTTCTTTTATGGTATTAAGGTAGATTGCCCATTTACATAAATCTTGCACCGTAGTAAATAAACTTGTAGCACCTACAGTTGAAAAGTTCAGTTTATCTTTTTTTAGAGCTTCACCTTCACTTTTGTATGAATAGGCACGGTTTTTTACAATTTTATTATGGTCATCATAAAACTGTGTGTTTGACATTTCTAAGGGGTCAAAAATCCTTTCTTTAGTAAATTCCGCAAAGGTTTTGCCGGACACGCGCGCCACGACTTCTGCCAATAAGGTAAAGCCTGTATTTGAATACATCAGTTTGCTTCCTGGCTCAAAATTTAATTCGGTTTGCTTGGCAACCAAATTTAGAATGTCTTCTGTTGTAATTACATCATCTGCTCTCCATCCCGCCAAATACAATAGCCGCCATTGGTCTTTCAAACCACTTGTATGATTTGCAAGTTGACGTAGGGTTATTTTCTTACCGAAATCAGGTACTTCAGGAATATAGGTTCTTATATCATCATCTAGGGAAACTTTCCCTTCCTGATCCAACAATAAAATCGAATAATCTGTAAATTGTTTAGATAAGGATGCTGCGTGAAATATAGTGTTCACGGTATTCGGAATTCCATATTCCAAATTTGCCATTCCATAAGCATCTTCAAATACAACTTCTCCGTTTTTTACAACGGCAATTGCTGCGCCACCAGAATTAATAGAATCCCATTTTTTGAATAATGAATCAGCTTTTTGTGTATTCTCTAATTTTTGTGCTTGAGAGAAGGTGATAAAAATGAAACAAAATAAACAAGTTGAAAATATTCTTTGATTAGTCATTTGCTGGTTGGATTTTAAAATTGAGAATTAAGGTTCTATATAAGAACAGCAATTTCCTTTAAATGTTCTATCTAATAAAATAAACCAAATTTGTAAGGTGTATTAAATAAACCACAATCTGTTTGTATATGACAACTAGCTAGCGAGTTAACCGATGGTTTTTCGTCACGCAACAAGCCAAAACTTTTGCATTTTACTTTTATCTTTTCTTTACAACATGCCAAATCAAAAGATTTAGTGTCTTCCAGAACATAACAAAATTTCGCATTATAAAAGGCGTAGCTATTTGTTATATGCTGTTTTTAAACTTATTTATTGTCTTTTTTGGTGATCAGAAACGTGTTAAAGTAAATTTTTCAAAATTAATTGCATAATATGTTAGAAATATATAACTTTATGTTAGAAATAAATCACTTAATTATGAAAGCAAAATATTTAGCCATTCTAAAGTTTTCCATTGCAGCTCTTATACTTGCTTCAATGGGCTTTTGGATTTATAAAACGTCAAAGCCGTTAAATGAATTTTCTTATAGTATAATTGCAGTTATGTTGCTCGTGGTTGGATTTGTTATCTATTTTGGTTTCCAAGCACTCAAAGACGCAAAATTAGGTCTGAGTCCTGTAGATGAATTTTCAAAAAGGATAGCTGAAAAAGCTGCAGCGAGAACCTTTAAAATTTCGATCTTCATGTGGCTTTTTGGTTTGTTTATACTCGATTTTTTTACTATTGATTCCGTAAACAAGGCCAAACTTGTCATAGTGATTGGCATGGTTGGGATGACCCTTATTTTTCTTTTTATTCGCCTGTACCTTTCAAGAGTTGGAATAGATGAAAACAAGGATTAAAGAACTTCGTGCTAGAGATAATCTTACACAGGTTAATCTTGCTCAAATGGTTGGCGTTCGCAGGGAAACAATAGTTTTTCTTGAAAAGGGAAAATACAATCCGTCCCTAAAATTGGCTTACGATATTTCAAAAATCTTTAATCTGAAAATAGAAAAGGTTTTTATTATGGAATAAATGGCAAGCAATCGCTGGATCGCAATTGTATATATGGTCTTGTCTATTGAGTAGTGCCGTGGTTTAGCACTCAACTTTGCAAGTACACACCAAACTGATGATCCAAGAAGATTCTTATAAGTAGGCTCGCACTAGCAAATAATTTTATACCAGTGTTGCGGGCCGTGTTTTTCCGCATTGATTTTTAAATTTATCATTTAATTTTCTGTTACTTTTGATTGTAGAAATAAGAAACTCCGAGAATTCCGCTAATTGCTATTGGCATAATAATATCGAGAATTTACTTATCAACCGCAATGTGACTTATAACTGCAAAAGCCAAAATAAATGTCCAACCTGCATATGCCATCTCCTCAATTTTTCAGGTAATTTGGGAAGATTCAATGCTGTTGCGCCCAATATTTTGCAGATTACCAATTTGTATGCAAAATAGTGAGGATAACCTAACGGTTTTGTTCCTGCGTTAAAATATTCTTAAGCCAATAAACGTGTTCCTAATGGCATAAGTGCCTCAAACAGAAATATAAAACCTGTTGTTGCCCAAAAGATGGTTTTAATTTTTTCATTGTGTTATTTTTTTAGTTCAGCTAACAATTCGTCCAGATTACCAAGAGCCATCGTAAGACCTTCTTTGAAACCCATTTCAATCATAGTTTCAATGTCTTCAAGTTTGTCGTGCTTTAAAGTAATATTTACTGTAGTGATATCATTGTTTTCAGAAAAATTATTCGTCCATAAAGAGCGTGGCTTGATGGTATTTTCTTTACCACTTTCATCACAAAAAGCGTCTAACCAAGATAGTAACTTGGTGGTTTCAATATTTTTATAAACTGCTTTGCACCACATTTTTTCGTCTTTCGGACTAACCATTGCATAAAGCCACATTCCACCCACACTCAAATCTAACGACTTTGTTTCGATATGATATGGTTTAGGTGCCCACCATTGATTTAATAATTCGGCTGTTGTCCAAGCCTGCCAAACGAGTTCAAGATTGGCATCAAATTCACGTTTTATGTGAATAGTTTTATTTTCCTTATTTAAGGAAAAATCAAATAATAAATTACTGTTCATTTTTCTTGTTTTTAAGTGTTGATAATAAATTGTCCAGTTGGTCAAAACGGTTTTCCCAAATTTTTCTGAATTGTTCCAACCACTTATCGATTTCTTTCATTTTTTCGATTTTAAGCTCGTAGTATATTTCACGTCCTTGCTGGTTTGACTCAACAAGTTCGCATTCGTTCAAAATCTGAATATGTTTTGAAATGGTAGGCCTGGCTGCATCAAAGTTATCAGCAATAGCTCCTGCGGTCATTGTTTGTGAAGTTAACAACACCAATATCGCTCGTCTTGTCGGGTCGGAAATTGCCTGAAATATGTCTCTTCTTAATTTCATTATGAAGTTATTTGACTACAAATATATGTGAAGTCATTTAACTACGTAAATTATTTTCCGGTTTTTTTATTAAGAAAATCAAAATTACTTCGGAATTTCTTGTTTCATTGAACTTTACAGCGGGCTTAATACACGATTTCGGCTCAGGAATGAAGTATCCTTACCAGAGTATTTGGAAGGGTTACCGGAATGGAAAGTGACATTGGGGATTGTTTCCAAGATTCATTTAGTGAAGCTCTTTGCCCTTAATCTAGCTTTTCGAGTAATGAGGGAAATGTGCTGAGCGGTAGTGGAAATTAATAGTTCCTATCGTATGCAGGGCCTCATAGATAATTTGCTTGATTTTGCCAAGGGGAATTTTGGGCGAAGGAATTCAATTGGAACTTTCTTACAACAATCAGGCGCTTAAAAAATTATTGAACAAAGTTTCAAAAGAGATCAATACCATTGACAGACAGCATGAAATTAATTTAAGGATAGATTTAAAAGAAACTGTGGGGTGTGACAATAACAGGATCAGCCAATTTTATTCCAATCTTTTGGGTAATGCAATTAACCACGGTGTTGTAGACAAGCCTATTAAGACAGAGATCAAATCAGAAAAGGGTATATTTTCAATTTATTCGAATTCACGTGATCGAATTCCAGATGAAAAAATGGGCAACCTTTTCAAGCCTTTTTTCACCACAAATTCTGCAAACAATAAATCGAGATTAGGTTTGGGGCTTTATATTTCGTCAGAAATTGCAAAAGCCCCTAATGGAAAATAGAGGTCTCTTCCTCGAAAGATCAAATGACATTTCATTTCACTAAGCCAATCAAAACTGAAAAATTAAAATTAAAAGTTAAAAGAGCTTTTGTTAAAAATCATTTAAACCCTTAAAAATACTTTAAATAACAACATCTGATTGATATCAACACATAAATTAATAGGTGGAAAGATTGAAGGGGTATGCAAACAAGTATAGAAACTGAAACTAAATCTGAGATATCTAAACATGTAGTTTCTGCTCTTTCGTACGTCTATAAAATGGTTTGAATCAGGTGCTACAATTTAATTCCCTAATCTCTAAAATTTATACCTCCCTCTAAAAATTTTTTGATTTTTATCAACTTTTCCTTAAATCATACACTTCTTTTTTAGCTTTATATACATTCATCATATTCGGTAATTTTTATCAATTAATGCTTCTATATCATCACCATTTAAATTTTAAAAATAATATTTAATTAATCTTAAATTCACTAAATCTCGATTTATAGAATAATTTACTATGGTAATATTTAGAAAGATATTGTATATAAGCATTATTACAATAGCGGTGATTCTGATATTGTGCTCATTTCTTTCCTTATTTAGAAACTCGGAAATTCGTTATTTAAAAATGCTTGACTTTCCACGAATTCAAATTTTCATTACTTCTTTAATCTCTCTAACATTGTTGGTAATAATTAATAGGAAATGGGCATGGTATGATTTTCTACTTGTTCTTGGATTACTGAGTGGAATATGTATTAATGGTGTTTTTTTAATTAATTATACAGTCTTAGTACCTAAAGATGTGCCTACTGCAGTAGATATAAATTCTTCCGATACCCTTCTTAGCTTAATGCTTGTGAATGTAAAAATGTCAAATAGAAAAGCAGAACCTTTAATTAATCTGATTGAAATCAAAAAACCTGATCTAATTTTAGTTATGGAAGTAGATCAATGGTGGAAAGAAAAACTTAAAATTATAGGACAAGAATATCCCTATTCTCAAAAAACTATTAATGATGTGGCATATGGTATGACCTTGTACAGTAAATATCCTTTAAAAGATGTATCTGTGGATTATTTACAAAACAGCGAAGTACCTTCCTTTGAGAGTAATATTACTCTTCCTAAGGGTAATAGTA
>CAXBEL010000261.1:0-5775 GCA_963974735.1 uncultured Flavobacteriaceae bacterium
TTGTTATAGCAGGAACTTTGAATGCTCCCTCCTACTGCAACTCCTTGGCTCCATTATTACAAGAAACAGATTTGAAAGACATCAGTAAAAGCAAAACTTTTAATGTTGATTTTGATGAAGGAAAAGATGCCACCTACTATCGCTTGGGGGCATACCGAATGGGAGTAAATATTAAGCAAGAAGATTACTTGTTGCTATCTCCTGAGCTTTTTTTGAATGTAAAAAGTAGTGGTTTAAACAGGAAAGGGATTTGGCCTGAGAAGCGGCCTAATTGGGGTGTTTATTCAACCATAAATAATAAAGGTCAAGCGGCTAGTGGACATCCTGGGATTTGGGGGGAGATTAAATGAGTAATCCAATTTTGCCAAGAACTATTTCAATATCACAAAAAGTTTTAAAATTAAACTTTGAATACATATACTTAAAAATAATTAAACTTGTATTTTAGATTTTAATTATAAAACAACTAATATGCTCGGAATATTACATTTAAGCGATATGCATTTAAAAGAATCAAAAAACGCAAATCCTATTTTAAATAGAATTGACAGCATTGTTGCTGCTGTAAAAAATGAAATTGTTGAATGTAATGATATAATAATTATATTTTCTGGGGATATTGCATTTTCTGGAAAGTCAGAGGAATACGACCTTGCATATATATTTTTTGAAGAGCTTATAAGAAAACTTCGCGTTGAAACAAAAGCATGGTTTCGAGTAATTTTTGTTGCTGGTAATCACGATTGTTATTTCGAACCTAATTCTATTAGAGAAATAATTTTAAAACAATCTGGACAAGATTCGTTTGTTTTTGACCAAAAAGTAATTGATGTGTTATGTGAAACCCAAAAAGAATATTTTTCATTTACAAATGAAAAAATGTCATTTTGGAGAAGAAAGACAAAATCGAAATTTAAAAGTAAGCTTTATGAACAAATAGACATGTCTATATGCGGAAGACTAATAAAGTTTCATTGCTTTAATAGTGCATCATTCTCTCAATTAAAGGAGTCACCTGGAAAATTAAATTTTCCTATCGAACTTTTTGAAGAACAATTGAAAACTGGAGTTGAAGAGCTTTCTATATCAATCATTCATCATCCCTTAAATTGGCTTAACACTGAAGCTCATAGAGCTTTACGAAATAAACTCATCGAAATATCGGACATAGTACTTACTGGTCACGAACACATTCCTGACGAAATTTTAATAGAGCGTAAAGGAGATTCTACAAAGTTCATTGAATCAGGTGCACTTCAAGATAATTACCACGATGAAGTCAGTCAATTTGGACTTATAATTATAGATATGAATTCAAAACCTGCAAAAGCACATCGCTTTTTGTATTCCTTCAATTCCGAAAAATATATAAAGGAAACAAAATCAAAAATTGATTTTAAGGCAATTAAAACTAAAAGAAATTTATTAGAAGTTCAGGAAAGTTTTAAAGTTTGGTTAGAAGAAATGGGAGCACCAATTGCACATCCTAGAAAAGAAGATTTGTATTTGGAAGATCTTTATATTTATCCAGATGTTCAAGTCCTAGTAAACCCTAATGAAGATACTACCGACATCATTAATAAAGAAATTTCAATAGAGGAACTTTTTCAACAAGATTACTGTATAATTATTGGGCAAGAGTGTTCTGGAAAAACAAGTTTTCTTAAAAAATCATTTGAATATAACTTAAATAAAGGAAATATTCCTCTATTATTGGAAGGTGCAGATATAAAGAAATATGATAATAATGGCGTTAATAGTTCTCTTTTAAAAAAAGCCTTTCGAAAACAATATTACCATCCTTCTCAAGATTTTTATGACCAAATTGATAGAAAAAAAATAATAATTCTAATCGATAATTTTGGCAACTGTCCATTAGATATTGAGAAAAGGATATTATTGATTAATAACTTAAAAAAATGGTTCGGAGCAGTTTATATAACAGCTAGAGAGTTTATACATTTTGATCCAATAAACACTGGAAGTTCATTCGATGATTTTAATATTTGTCGCATAGTTGAATTAAATCATATTTTACGAAAGAAAATAATCCAAAAATGGAATGCTCTTGGACATAGTCTAAATCCAAATATCGCAGATGAACTTTCAGCAAAAAATTTACATTCCGTAAGATTTATAAATAGTGTTTTACAAAAGCATTTTACTGAACCATTTCCGATATACATTTTAACCTTATTACAGGTTCAGGATGCAAATTCATCAACATTAGATCATGGTTCCATTGGATTTTATTATGAATATCTAATAAAACATTCTTTACAAGAATCCGCAGGAAATAAAAATTTAGTTCCCCTTTACGAAACTTTTTTAAAAGAACTCTGTTATTTTCTTTTTGAAGAAAGATTAAATAACATTAATGAGAAGGACTTTCAAATTTTTTTAGACAGTTTCACGTCAAAAAAAAGAGTTACACTTAGTTATTCAAATTTAACAGAAGACCTGTTAAAGTCTCAAATAATTAGAATTGTAAAAAATCAAGTAACTCTTCATCAACCTTACATATACTATTATTATGCCTCTAGAGCTATTGATGATAGATTAAAGGAAAATAAAACTCAGAAACGAGTAGAAAGAATGATCGAACGTCTTTATGTACAAGAGTTTGAAGGGATAATTTTATTTTTATCACATCTTAGCAATAATCCTTTTGTTTTGGAAACTTTAAAAAATAAATGTAGTTCTTATTTCTCTGATTATGAACCCGCTTCTATTGATAAAGATATCGTAAAAATTGATAAAGTTATTACAAATGAATATTTGCCATTATTAGAGGCCTCTGATGAACCTCTTTCTAATGAACAAAGGAAATCTTCTCGACTAGATAATAAAAGTTATTTAAATGATTTAGAGAATGATCCTGATAAAGATGTAGATTTTATAAATTCTTTAAACCAATTTGTTAGAGCAGTTAAAACTTTTGAGTTAATGGGAAATGTTGTTAAGATAAATTATTCTTGGGATTATGACAAAAAATTGCCTTTAGTAAAAGAAACATATGGTTTAACATTACGGCTAATGTCGGCTTACTTCAAGATGATTGAAAATGGTGCCGAAGAGGTGGTAGCGCACATTAAACAAATATCTACTGAAAAGGAAATAAATGGTATCACTGAACTCAAAATGATGACAAAAAACTTTACAATGCATCTGACATTTGCTGCTTCATATAATCTAATCAGAAGAATTTCATATGCTCTTGGTCACCAACAGTTAAGACCACTATTTCAAGAAATTTCTAAAGATGAATTTACCAATGCAAATAAATTAATTGAATTTTCTATAGATCTTTTGCAACTCGGAATATATAATGAGTCTGAAATTTTAAAATATCTTTCAGAATCCAGAGGTTTTAATAGACCAATGGCTCGTTTAATATTGAGAAATTTTGTTTATGAATACACCCAGTTATTTAAAATTGACGTTCGCACTAGAAATCATATAAATGCCGCAGCGAAGATTCAAATGAAAGATCAAAGAAGAATTCAAAATACTAGTAAAAGATTAAAATAGAATCCTTCTTTATTATATAAACAACATATTTCGTTCGGTAAGTAAGAAATCGAATCTGTTTGTATTAAAAAGATTATTTTTTTGATATTTAAGAATAATAGAATAAAGATTTTTTAGGGCTTTAGAGAATCAAAGTAAGCATCTAAAAGAATTATGGGAATACTGTTTTTCTTAAATAAATAATTAGCTTCAATTGTATTACTCAGAAATCCCATTTCCAAAAGTGCCGTAGGACATACGTCAACAGTGTCTCTTAAAACCTGAAAATCAGCAAACTTCACTCCCCTACTCTCAAATCCAATATTCCTCTTCAACCGACTTTGAAGCTCATAAGCCAGCAATATTGATTTCTTTGAGTATTTGCCTTGTTTTTTTGAAACATAAACCTCCACACCTCTCGCATTTGGGTTCTCCGAATGATTGCAATGCAACGAAATAAATAAATCAGCTTTGAGTGACCTTGCCAACTTGGTTCTATCTCCTAATGAAATAAGCGTATCCTTATATCGAGTAAGATAAATATCCAATTGATTTTTAAAAGTGGTCTCATTCAGTTCTGTAATCTGTTTTGCGATTTTCAGAACGACATCCTTTTCGAGAATCCCATTTACACCCACTGCCCCAGAATCTTTTCCACCGTGACCGGGATCAATTACAATTATCTGTTTTCTATCCCCATTTGTTTGTCCTAAAACGGTACTTGGCAAACCATATAAATGGAAGACTAAAATGATCGAAATTAAAACCTTGAACTGAGTCATAATAATTTCTTGTTTTGAACAAAATTCAACGATTCATTTCCATTTCTAACAATCCTCCAAAGTTTAACAATGGTTCACGTTAAAGTTTAAAGATTTTCTTTCCTTCCCTTCTTTTCATAATAGATTTCGCAAAATTTCAGTAACCAACCTGTTACAGGTTTATAAAACGCATAGTTATGAAAAGATCCATTTTCATTTTAATCGCTCTTTTGTTTTCAATCGCAGGAAGCTTCGCGCAGATTGGCGGAATCGAGGATTCCGTAAACGATGTTTCCGATACTATTCGGACCATCTTTCCTATTATTCTCGGGGTCATCTTTCTTATTGGATTTCTATTTAATGCTGGGCATTTCTTCGGAGAGAACGCAGACCTAAAAAAAGGAATTACACGGGTTTTGGTATTCGTGCTGATCGCGGGAGCGGTGGTAGGAATCTTTACTTATTTAATCGGAATCGTGGTATAATGAAACAGTACGAAACCTATAGAAACATCAGGAAACGCGCGGTCATTTTTGGGCTGCCCATTTCCTTGTTTGCCCTAATGATGATTTCAATAGTAGCATCGCTCTTGGTCATTATTTTCTCTTTCAGTTTCGGAATAATTGTCGGAGTAATAGTATTGAATATGGGACTGTATATCGCACTTATCAAGATTACAAACAATCCACAACTATTCCATTTCTCAAAACCCTTTCCACAGATTATCAGCAATAAGAAACCCACACTTTTCAATTATGAAGAAGATTAACGTGGCCGCATATCACCCAATAGTGGATATTCAAGAGAATGTCATTTTTGCCAATAATGGCAATGTGGTTTTGTGTTACGCGGGCAATCTTCCAGAAATATATTCCCTCTCCGAAAAAGATTTCGAGGATATTCACGGAGCATGGTTTCAGGCCATTAAATCCTTGCCTACTGGATGCGTTGTTCACAAACAGGATATTTATCTAAAAAGAAACTTTTCCTCAGAAAATCTTCCAAATAAAACCTTTCTGGAAAAAGCCACACACAAGCATTTTAAGGGGCGGGAATTTATGGAGCACAAATGCTATCTGTTTTTCATTCTTACCAAAAACAAAGCGCTAAACAATTCAAAATATATCAACCCCTTTAAAAAGGTGACAAAAACAATTGTCCCGGAAATGGACGATACTATTCACAGTTTTCTTGGTGCCGTTAGTGATTCGGTTTCCTTTATAAACAACAGTCGAAAAATGGAATTCACTCCTTTGGATTCAAAGGAAATCCAAAGTTTGACAAACGGCTTTTTCAATGGTTTCAATGAAGGGTTTGACACGGATATAATCTTAGAGAAAAAGGAATTGAATATTGGAGAAAACTATTTCGATGTGCTATCCATAAACAGTGAACTGTGCTTTGGCGAAAACGTGCAAAGCAGTAAAACCAACGAACATTTTACTTCGGACGACTTTGTGTTCCATCAAGGATTTATTGATGGGCTTGGACTTACGCTGAATGA
>CAXBEL010000262.1:0-5737 GCA_963974735.1 uncultured Flavobacteriaceae bacterium
GGTAAAGAAACTAAAGATGGTACGGAAACCTTTAAAGTAAAAGTTGTTCAAGAGCCAGTAATGGTAAATGGTGTTGAAACTCCTAGTATTAGCTATTACTATTTTGAAACTGAAAACTATGTCCCTATCGCTGTAGAATCAACTCAACAAAATGGTCAAAAGATGGAAATCGGAATGAGTGACTATCAAGAAGTTGATGGCCTTTACTTCCCTTTCTCTATGAAACAAGGTGGACAGCCTGTTGAAATAAAAGAAATTGTTTTGAATCCTGAAATCGAAGATTCAATTTATTCGTTTCCAGCAGAAAAATAAAAACATATTTATTTAAACCCCGAAAAATTTTCGGGGTTTTTTATTCCTAAAAACCAATCAAAAAATGAATAGAATTTTACCAACTCTCTTATTATCAGCATTTTTAGGAGTGGGCGCACAAGCCCAAGAAACCGCCCTTAAGGGCAAAGAATTATTTGGAGACCTAAGTGCAAGACACATTGGCCCTGCTTTAATGAGTGGTAGGATCATAGATCTGGAAGCACATCCCACTAATGATCGCATTTTGTATGCCGGCACAGCTGGTGGTGGAGTTTGGAAAACCACGAATGGAGGAGCTACCTTCTCCCCTATTTTTGATGAGCATAATCAGTCTATCGGTGTTGTGGCGGTGGATCCCACAGACCCAGACAAAACTGTTTGGGTAGGAACCGGAGAGATCTGGACACGTAACTCAGTAACTGTAGGAGACGGTCTTTATAAGTCTACAGATGGAGGTACAACCTGGGCTAAAAAAGGATTTGATAAATCGGAGCGCATCAGTGCCATCGAGATTAATCCTGATAATTCAAAAGAAATGTATGTTGCCGTGATGGGTGCTCTTTGGAGCGATAGCGAAGAACGCGGAATCTATAAAAGTCTGGATGGAGGCGAAACATTTGATAAAATTCTTTATACAGATGAAATTACAGGAGCAAGCGATCTTATTATGGATCCTAATGATCCAAACACGTTATATGCAGCCATGTGGGAATTCCGCAGAACACCTTGGGGATTTGAATCTGGAGGTGATGGTAGCGCATTATACAAAACAACAGATGGTGGTAAAAACTGGAATAAAATTCATAATGGGTTTCCCAAAGGCAAATTGGGACGTACAGCAATTGCAGTAGCTCCTTCAGATTCTAATATTGTATATGCTGTAGTTGAGAGTGAAAAGGCCGAAAGTAATGGCTTATACCGCAGTGATGATGCCGGTGCATCTTGGAAACACCTTAATAAAGATTTTGGTCTTACGGTACGTCCATTCTATTTTGGCCGTATTGTCGTGGATCCTAAAAATCCAGATATCGTGGTTAAAGGAGGATTATATGGTTCACTTTCCCGAGATGGAGGGAAAACTTTTAAAGATTTAGGTCCTCAGCACGCCGACATTCATGATGTAGTTTTTGATATTAATGACAGTGACCGCATCTATAGTGGTAATGACGGTGGGGTTTATCGCAGTTGGGATGGTGGAGCAACCTTTGAAATGGTTGAAAATATGCCTGTTTCGCAATTCTATCATATTTCGGTAGATGATGCCACACCCTATAATGTTTATGGTGGTCTTCAAGATAATGGCTCATGGTTTGGTCCTTCCTCTTCTCCTGGAGGTATAGAAGCCCGGGATTGGAATCCTATAGGTGGCGGTGACGGTTTTATGGTTTTAAAGCACCCTACAAAAAACATTGTTTATTCAGAAGCGCAGGGAGCAAGTCCGGTATGGCGTTATGATATAGATAAGCAGAAAACTAAAAATGTTGTGCCTATACCTGATGGCGATGAAGAACTACGTTTTAATTGGAATGCGCCTATGGCAATTAGCGAGCATCAGCCAGATCGTTTCTATATGGGAAGTCAATACCTTCATAAGTCTGAAGATATGGGAGATACGTGGACTAAAATTTCACCAGATCTTACTACAAACGACCCTGCAAAACAGGATAAAGAGTCCGGTGGTTTATCATTGGATAAATCGGGTGCAGAAACGCATACTACCATTTTTACTATAGCAGAATCTCCTCTTGACGAAAAAACGATTTGGGTAGGAACTGATGATGGAAATGTGCAAATTACCAGGGACGGTGGTAAAAACTGGGAGAATGTAGTTAAAAACATTCCCGGCCTTCCTGCAAATACCTGGACCTATCACATAGAAGCCAGCACGCATAATGCAGGAACGGCTTATGCTGTTTTTGATGGTCATGCCACTGGTGATATGAAACCTTACGTCTATAAAACTTCAGACTACGGTAAAAGCTGGAAATCTATAACAACAGATGATATAGAAGGATTTGCTCGTAATATTCATGAAGATTATGTTAACGAGGATCTTTTGTTTTTAGGAACAGAAGCCGGACTTTTTATAACAATAGATGGCGGTGCAAATTGGTCCCATTTTACAAATAATATGCCTCCGGTTGCTGTTCATTTTATTGCCCTGCAAAAAAGGACAAATGATATTGTTATGGGTACTCACGGTAGAGGTGTGATAATTCTTGATGACATTTCCCCTTTACGTCAGATTACCCCACAAGTACTTGCCAAAGACCTTCACTATTTTGACACAAAAGATGGAATGATAAAAGAAGACAGTGGCTTTGGAAGTGCAAGTACAGAAACCCAATTTATTGGGTCCAATCCAAGCTCACAGGCCAAGATTATGTACTACTTAAAAAAGCGACATACTTTTGGGAAAATGACAATGGAAATTCAGGATATGGAAGGTAATGTGGTTACTACTTTAGGACCTGGTAAATCAAAAGGGTTGAATATCGTCCGCTGGGGCTATAACGCAATGGCACCAAAAGTGGCGTCTGGTAAGACGATTTCTTTTGTTCAGGCACCTCGAGCGGCTGACGGGGATTATAAAGTGGTTATAAATAAAGGCAAAGACACCTATGAACATACCATTACCGTGAAAAATGATACTACTTCGCAGATAACGCCAGAAGAACGCAAGTTGCAAAGAGAACTTACTAAAAGGCTTTTTGATGATGTAGAAGATCTTGCCTATCTCGTATCGCAAATTGATGACTTAACTAATGTGGCTGAAAAAGTACAGGAGAAAAATCCGAAAGTTGCAGATAAGGCTATTGAGGAGTTAAATACATTAAAAGCATCACTCGTAGTTACAACCGGAGACTCTTATGTACAAGAAGCGGAAGATGAACTTAGAGAAAAGCTTTCAGACCTGTATAATGATGTGGCAGGAAATTTTGAAAAGCCATCCCCTGCTCAACTAAAAAATGCTAAAGTATATGAAGAGCAAATAGCAGAAGGCTGGGAGAAATTTGAGAAAATCAATAAAAAAGAAATAAAGAAACTTGAAAAATATCTTGATCAAGAGGAAATGAATCCTATTAAATTAAAATCTAAAGAAGAATTTCTAAAAGGTTAATGTTGTTTTAGATAAACGATGAAAGCCCTGTTATTATGACGGGGCTTTTTATTTGTTTTTTTTAAACTATAATGTTATTACTGTAATAATAATTAAGGCTAAAGATTAATAGATTAAATATATAGGGGAAATATAGAAAGTATTACTTCGAAATATTCATTTTAATCTGATTAAAAAATGGAAGTATATTTATATATAGAATTGTTTGCTGAAAAAATTGAAACTCTTGATGACATTTGCTCTTCACTTCGATGATAGGTTATTATTCATTTACAATTTAATCTAATAACCTATGAAAACCAGCGTCTTAATTCTCTACCGTCTTCTTCAATGTCCCAAGTTAGTTTACTCCATATCACTTGTTTTACTTTTATCAGTAATTGGCTGTGCTGAAAATAGTGACGAGGAATTGAAGATCCCCAGATTCAAGAACTTGAATTGTCCCTCACCCCTCAAGGACGGGAAATAGAGCAAACTGAAGCCTTAACTTTAGTAGCACGGGTGATGCCAATTCCTGATACCGAATTGCATTTTGAATGGCGTACAAACGCCACCTATGGCAAAATTAGACCTGAGCAACCTTTTGGTGAAATTGATGATTTTAATACTATAGGTAAATCTGAAATTTTGTACACTGCTACTCCTGTAGGGAACACAGGAGGTACAGAAAAAATATTTGTAAGGATATTGGACTCTTCGGGAAATGAACTGGCAGAAGAATTTGTTGAAGTTGAAGTGGGACCTCCAGGTCCCCAAACCATTACTGGTGAAATCCTAGAATACACAACTAATGGTACCATCCCGGGACATTTAAACACTGTTTTTCTTACGGCATTCATCTTCTACGAGCTTCCTGGCTTTCATATTTATGAATTTACGGTTAAAGAGCCTGCTGGTCAAGGATGGGACTTAGGAGATGAGGGTGATGTAATCCTTTATTCCTTAAATAACGGCCTAGTAGATGAGGAAACCTTTATAGATAATTATGGCTCAGATTTATTCAATATGGGTTTTGGAGAGAAAAAATTGGCCTTATTATTTTCAGGACCTACTGCTACCAATTATGATCCTACAGATTCCGGAGATATGGAAATTCTTCAAAGGCAACGGGAAAGTGTGGAAAGATTGGCTCAGGCTCAATTTAATGTAACGCCTCATCCTAATTGAAGCAAGAAAGAATAAATTTAAAGTTCCTGAGCTAAATACTTTTTAAGTTTCACTTTCTGAGTTGTCTGTTATTTTAGAGATACTCTTAACAGCTCCAGAAATCGAACCAAATGCAGCGGAAAAAGTTATTTTTGAGGGCGCGGCGACAAATGTAGCCAATGCGGCTGCAGAGGCTAATACAAAGGTTATTCCTTTAAAAATTTGTTGAGAATTTTGTAGTTTTTCTGAAACTTCCATTAATTGATTGGAAGAATCTTCAAGCTGAACAATATACTCTTCCATGTTATCTATCATAGCATTTGCAGTGTCCATCAGTATTTTTGAAGAATAATTCATTAATGGAAGATAATAATTGTCCATTATCTGTTTGTACTGCATGTAATCTATCTCATGCTCTTTACGTAAAATCTTCGCACGTTCAAATATTCTGGTTGCTATAGAATCATAGACGTGTGAAATTTCTATCGACTTACTTAATATTTCATCTGGATTCATAGTGCGTTATATTAGTCTTCTTCTCTTTTCAAATTATTGAGTCCTTTGTACAAATTTTTCAAATCGCTAAAAATAATTTTTGCCACTTTAGGATCTGAATTTGTTCCTATTTTTTCAAAATTATTCGCCAGAATATTATGAGCATTTCCAAAAGCCGTTAAGGCAGTTATAGAATTGGTAATTTGAACAGTATCCCTGTAAATACGGTTCTTTATTAGTTTTATATTAATTACATCTAATTTATTTCTTTTTACAAAACCTAAACTTGTTTCAGAATTATTAAGTACTTCTCTACGATCTGAGTCAAGTTCTGTATCCTCATTCATATAATCATTCATCTTTTTAAGGATATTGTCATATATGAGTTTTCTCAATTTCAAATCATTTTTAAGGGAGCTCACAATCATCTGAACGGCATTGTTATTATCCCGCAGAATGTTTTTTAAAGTTTTTCTTTTAACCCCATTATTAATCAAAGAAAAAGTAGCATTCACTATTTTCTTACTTCCACTTATTTGACTATCAGAAAGGCTTAACCATCCAGCTGCATTACCGCTGCCCATTAACAAATCAATTTGATCATCAGGCTCAAAACCATTATCCTCAACAAACAATTCTAACGTCCTGCCATAAGTTACCAGA
>CAXBEL010000263.1:0-5721 GCA_963974735.1 uncultured Flavobacteriaceae bacterium
CATTATTTCTTAAACTATAACTAGACCACAAACTAGTTTTTTTGCTAAAGTTATAATTGAATCGTCCATTGAGTTCTAAAGCATCAAAATCGTTATCAAATTGAATATCCCTCAAAGCATCATCACTTTCTAAAGTTCGCATAACATAACCCACATCAAAGCTTGCGCGTATTTTCTCGTCCCGATAATTAAGGCCGAATTCTGGTCTTGAGCTTCTATTTTTATTTGTAAAATCTGTACTCTGATCCATATTAAATATACTGAAAGAGCCCAGATTATCATCAAAATCAAACACGCTTTGAACGTCTTCCCTCCGTTGATTTTGAAAGCGATATTGAAAATTTAAAAAGAATTTTTCAGCTACAATAGGTATACGCCAGTCGGCATTAATTGAATACCCGTCTATAGCCTGTTTTCCATCTGTAAATTGATTGCGCTCTATACTATCTGGATCATCACCAAAAATTTGAGTGCTGGAATTTAAATAAGTATCTGTGTTTGTATCGTTTATTTCATTTTCTATATTTAAACGTATAAATCCACCTTTAGCTCCATACCGTTTAGTAAGCGACAGATCATTCTCAAAATTACGTCCTTGTCTAAATGAATTTCTAAAAGTGCTGGACTGATTTGTCAACTCCTGATCTATATTACGGGTTTCCTCATTACTCTCATCTCTGGAATCCCCCTCTGTATAATTAAATTGAGGCCTAAAATTTATTAAAAAAGTAGAATCAACCTTTTTTTCAAAACGGAGGTTAATGGCGTGATTATCATTATTAGAAACTGAAGTAGAAGTAGAATTTGAAAAATACCTGTTATTGGGCAGTATATTTTCCCTATTGCGCAGGGATTCCTCAAAAGAATTAGCAGCAGAATAAAAATAATCTGCACTCACCTCTGTATTCTCACTTAAATCATCTGCGTAATTAGCCCCTGCTGTCCGAGAATTGGTAATACCTTCTCCACCCCCAAAGCTTCTTCCATTAATATTAAAAGAACCCGAACTGCTTACACTTACATAACGGGCATTCCCAAACATTTTTTCAATCTCACCAAAACTAAATCCTGCCGAATTTATATTATTTCCCCCTGCCAAAACGCTTACCCGAAGATCATTATCAAAGTAGTTTACAAGCCCTGCATATTCAAAGCGTTCATCTGTGCCCGCACCTGCGGCAACACGGCCAAAAACACCCTTGTTCTTTTCTTCGTCAATGGTAATATTTATAGTCTTATTCTGATCATCACCCGCCTCACCTGTAAAGGCCTCAGATTTTGTTTTTGTATCGGTAACCTGAATTTTATCTACAATATCTTTGGTAAGATTGCGGGTGGCAATGGTAGGATCATCGCCAAAGAAAGGTTTACCGTTAACCAGAATCTGATTTACCGGCTTTCCGTTTACAGTTATGTTACCCTGTTCATCTACCTCAACCCCCGGAAGTTCCTTTAGCAAATCCTCTACTGAAGCGTCTTTCTTTGTTTGAAATGAGGCCACATTAAATTCTAGAGTATCCTTTTTTATTGTAACTGGCGCTCGTCTTGCCCTTACGACGACGTCTCCTAAAGTTTCTACTTGAAATTCTAAAGGGATGACAGGAATTTCAACTTCTCTGTTCTCACCTAAAGCAACTTCTTTTTCATAAGGTTGATAGCCTACAAAAGAGATGTAAAGATTAATCTTATCATTGCCCGTGCGCCCTATTAATTTATAGCTACCGTCTTTATCAGAAATCGTATAGGTGATTAAAGTACTGTCTTTTATAGTTTCGGCAAAAACAGTAGCCGCTTCAAGTGGGGTCTTTGTATTACTATCTATTAGTTTACCAGAAATAGTGAATTCTTGTGCCTGAGAAAAGAAACAAATAAACCCAATAAGAAAAAGAGCTAGGCGGAATTTTAAGTGCATCAACTGATTTTTTGATTGAAAGAACGAATAACCGATTTTTTCTATCAACTATAAAATTAGTTGGTTTGTTTAAGATAACTTTAACAAGATAATCTCACTATTTTATCTCCTTACTTATTTCTTTCTAAAGTAAACAGAGATAGGTGTTCCAGTAAAATCAAATTTCTGTCTTAGCTTATTTTCAAGAAATCTTCTATAAGGCTCTTTTACGTATTGTGGAAGATTACAGAAAAAAGCAAATTGAGGTTGTGGTGTTGGCAACTGTGTGCAGAACTTAATCTTCACGTACTTGCCTTTATTTGCGGGTGGAGGCGTATGATCTATAATAGGTAACATAAAATCATTGAGCTCACTTGTTTTTATGCGCTTGCTTCGGTTTTCATAAACTTTTACCGCAGTCTCAATAGCTTTATAAACACGTTGCTTAGTAAGTACAGAAATAAATACAATAGGTACATCTGTAAAAGGCTCAATCTGCTGGCGGATGTATTTTTCAAACTCCTTCATAGTTTGAGTCTCCTTCTCAACCAGATCCCATTTATTTACCAGAATCACTATCCCCTTACGGTTACGTTCTGCAAGCCAAAAAATATTCTGCACCTGACCATCAAATCCACGGGTTGCATCCAGAACCAATAAGCAAACATCACAATGCTCTATAGCACGCACCGATCGCATAACAGAATAAAATTCAAGATCTTCTTTAACCTTAGACTTCTTTCTGATACCTGCCGTATCCACTAGATTAAACTCAAAACCAAATCTGTTGTATTTTGTATCAATAGCATCACGCGTAGTCCCGGCAATGTCTGTAACTATATAACGTTCTTCACCAATTAAAGCATTTATAAAAGAAGATTTTCCTGCATTAGGTCTTCCCACAACTGCAAATCGAGGTAGGTCAATATCTTCTTCTTCAACCTGCTCGGGCAATGCGTCTACCACTGCATCAAGCAAATCTCCTGTGCCACTACCGTTAATACTCGCAATTGTAAAATATTCACCTAAACCTAAACTGTAAAATTCTACAGCATTTTCGGCTCGCTTACCATTATCAACCTTATTAACAACAAGAAAAACCGGTTTATCCACGCGGCGTAAAAGCTTCGCAACATCCTCATCCATACCTGTCACCCCAGCTTCTACATCTACCATAAAAATTATGGCATCTGCTTCATCTATAGCAAGTTCTACCTGCTTATCTATTTCTGCTTCAAAAACATCATCGCTCCCCTTCACATATCCGCCTGTATCTATTACAGAAAATTCCCGGCCATTCCAATCTGTTTTGCCATAGTGTCTATCTCTTGTCACACCACTAACGGCGTCTACAATTGCCTCACGACGTTGTATTAAACGATTAAAAAAAGTAGATTTACCTACATTAGGTCTTCCTACAATGGCTACAATGCTGCTCATAATTACTTATTAATGCCCTAAATTGGACGGCGCAAAATTACGACTTTATTTTTTCAGGAATAGCACCTGATTTAGAGCACTTTTCAAATAGTTGTATTCAAAATTAAGGGATGCCATTAAAAAGCAAGAGCATAATTGCTTTAAGCTTGCTAAAACTTTCTAAAAAATTGTTAAGCCTCATGTTAATGATTACATGCTTTCCCTACTATCATCTATCTTCCCATATCTCTTAACACAATATAAACAACCCAAAAATTATAAGACGCGTATATAATGTGACAAGAGTTTAATTAATCAAAACCCTATTATGAAATTTGGAATTAGAATATTATTTGTAGCATTAGCTGCCCTAACCTTGCAAAGCTGTAATTTGCTTTCGGCTGCAGGCGTGACCAGCCAAGGTCAACCTACAAAAAAAGCCCCTAAAAATCTTACCTCCACAACTGCGAATTCTGAAGTGAATGTTGATCACAGCGATTGGGATGCGCTGCTCAAAGCCCATGTAAATGAAGCCGGAATGGTAGATTATGAGGGTTTTAAAAATGATCGTCAGAAATTAGATGCCTACATGAATAAACTTTCTAATTTGAATCCCAATAACGATTGGTCTGTTCAGGAACTTCTTGCTTACTATATCAATCTATATAATGTATATACCGTTGATCTTATTTTAAATAATTATCCCACTAAAAGTATTCAAGATATAGATGGCGCCTTTACTAAAGCGATCGTACCTGTAAAAAACAGAACCCTTTCTTTAGGTGGTATAGAAAACGGAATCTTACGTAAGATGAATGAACCGCGTATTCATTTTGCTATAAATTGTGCATCAATGTCTTGTCCCAAATTATTAAATGAAGCTTATACTGCAGGCCGTATTAATGAACAACTGGATAGAGCTGTAAACGAATTTATCAATTCTTCAAAAAATGATATTTCAGCTAATAACCCAAAAGTTTCTTCAATTTTTGATTGGTATAAAAAAGACTTTATAACTGAAGAAACCCCAACGGTAATAGACTATATCAATCTTTATAGTTCTACGAGAATAAATACAACCGCTACTTTAGAATATAAAAAATACGATTGGTCTTTGAATAAACAATAAATATTTCAAGAAAACCAACTCGTACCTTTTTTCGTATGTTTGACTTATGATAAGTATTATCATTCCAGTATTAAATGAAGCCAGCGGTATAGAACGCCTGCTGGCTCATCTTTTAGATAACGTTTCAGATAAATTTGACAACGAGATCGTGATTGTTGATGGAGGCAGTTCTGATAATACGTGTGCTTTAGTTGAACGCTTTTCATACAACAACAGCTCTACTCCCATCAAGCTTGTGCACTCTTTAAAAGGTCGTGCTAAACAGATGAATGCCGGAGCAAAACATGCTACAAGCGACATTCTATACTTTCTACATGCAGATTCCTTTCCACCTAAAAACTTTGACCTTCTAATAGAAAAAGAAGTTAAAAATGGCAATCCTGCTGGGTGCTTTAAAATGAAATTTGATAATAATCATTGGTGGCTACAGTTAGCTAGCTGGTTAACACGTTTTACCTGGCGTGCATGTAGAGGTGGTGATCAAAGTCAGTTTATAACTCGGGCTCTTTTTGATGAAATAGGTGGCTACGACGAAAGCTACATTATCTATGAGGACAATATACTAATCAATGAATTGTATGCCCGAAATAAATTTGTAGTAATTCCTCATTGGATAATTTCTTCTGCAAGATTATATGAAACAAGAGGTGTCTGGTATGTTCAATATCACTTTTGGTCAATTTATGTAAAAAAATGGCTTGGAGCAGATGCAGATGAACTCCATGATTATTATGCAAAGTATATAAAACAACATAGGGAAGAAATTACTCCTATTACTAATGAGCCTTCAAAGGTTTTTGTTGATAATTAGATATTTTTGTATTCTAGCTTATTAAAGGTTCAAAGGGTTTTCTAAAATCAACAAAATTCTTTTTAGCCTCCGATTATAACACAGGGGGTAGAAAAAATCAACCAAAAATTCTATTTAATTTTTTTAGTATACCATCCCCTAAGAAACTCTTCTGTTGGTTTTCCCTGTGGTGTAAACCGGTTGTTTTCCAGCTCAATTGTTCGTTGATGATCGTGAAACCATTTCCAGACAAATCCACCTGCAAACCAGGGTTCCTGCCAAAATTCATCAAATAAGGCTTCGGTTAAATTCAATTGGGCGTCCATATTAATACCTCCCTCCTGTCTATCACTCTTCCAAGGCTCGCGCCCTGCATAATCTACACTTCTGTAACCATATTCTGTAAAAAGAATAGTCTTTTCAAATTTCCGCGAAAGCGATCGCAACAAAGATTTATGTGGTTTCCAACCTTTACGCGCTTCAGAAACAGTT
>CAXBEL010000264.1:0-5590 GCA_963974735.1 uncultured Flavobacteriaceae bacterium
CTGTTGAGGCAGGTTATGTTAATGAATTTGCAGATAGTTTTGATGATGGGTTAGATACTCTCATAGGGGAGCGGGGAGTAAAATTATCAGGAGGACAGCGTCAACGCATATCTATTGCACGGGCAATACTTGCAGACCCTAAGATTATAATACTGGACGAAGCCACATCAAATTTAGATACTGAAAGTGAGGGGTTAATTCAGAAATCGCTACAGGAATTAATAAAGGACCGTACTACAATTATTATTGCACATAGATTGAGCACAATTAAAAAAGCCGATAAAATACTGGTAATAGAAAATGGCAAAATTGCAGAAATTGGTTCTCACGAATCTTTAATTGCTCAAGGTGGTAGATACCACGATTTATATACTTATCAGGCGAAGATTTAGAAACTAAAAAACCACATCCTTAGGGATGTGGTTTTAATTTTTGCAACCATGAGAGAATTCAAACCTTTTTTATTGGTTATCGGGGTCATTTTTACTTTCTACTCCAGGTAATGATTTTGTCTCACGAGAAAATTTACCCTTTAAAAAGTCTACTCCTTCCTGTGGTTTCGCTTGTGGAGTAAGATCTTTTCTTTCCTCACGTTTTTCCCTACTATTAATATCCATTTCCTTATCCCGGTTTTCAACTAAACCAGGTTTTGCCTCACCGTCACGATTGAATGACCATGCCAATTGAGGATCTCCCAAAGGAATTTTATCACCATCTCCCTCGGAATTGCCAGTACTCCAAACATGCCATGTTTTGCCATAACTATTCATTTTACTTTCCATTAGCTCCTTATTGGCAACATCTGGCAATCCTGGAGCAACCAATTGTCCTGAAAGTATTTCATAGTTATGAGGGTGCCAGTATTTTCTTTCCTGTTTCGAAAGCGTGTTAAAGAGCTTTTCCGATATAATATATTCTATACCTGTAAGTTTGGCATCTTCTGTGTTACCATCAAACAATGCACATTGCGCAAAATCCTCATTGATTTGAGTGCAAAAATGATGTGCCTCCATTTGATGGGAAGGATCCTCTTTCATTGGATGAAAACCAACAAGATAAATGTTCATATGATCAAACGGTCCCTTTTTTTGAAGGGCGGAAGCTCCTATTTCCAGAACATCTGTTTTAGTGGTCTCCTCTCTACCGGGAACCTCTGTATCTGACTTGCGATCTTTTCCACATGAAAGAAGCAACAAACAGATTAAATTAAAAATGAAAAGTTTCATTTGACAATTATTGACAATTATTGACAATTATAAATTATTCCTTTTGTTAATTTACAAAACTCTCTTTACCCAAACATATATTTAATTTTTTGAGATAAAATTTAATTCTTTATAGATAAAAATCATATTGGAGTTTTAAATAGAAATTATTGAACATAGGTTCGCATTATTGTGGGATAGCCGAAATAATTTAGCTAATTTGAATCAAACTTTGAAACCCATTCATATACTGAAGGGGCTTCAATTCAAATAGTAAATTTAAAAGGAGAATTCATTCCAGTTATAATTCTCGCGGGCTCTAAGATTATAATGCTTAACGAAGCCACATCAAATTTAGATACTGAAAGTGAGGGGTTAATTCAGAAATCGCTACAGGAATTAAAGCACCTTACTATAATAATTAATGCACATAGATTGAGTACTATTAAAAAAGCCGATAAAATATGGGTAATAGAAAATGGCAAAATTGCAGAAATTGGTTCTCACGAATCTTTGATTGCTCAAGGTGGTAGATATCACGATTTGTATACTTCTTAGGCGAACATTTAAAGAAAGCTTTAAGCCAAAAAAGATTATAAATAAAAAACCACATCTGTTAAGATGTGGTTTTTTATTCTTGTGACCTCGACAGGATTCAAACCTATCACGCATTACTAAGTGTTTAAGGGGCTTTCAAGATGTTAAATAACTAAGATGGCAGGATAGCTACCATATAGATTTATATTCAATGGATGAATTGATTTGCAATCTTGTTTAAAGTTAGTTATAAATTGATAACGGACAAAAAAACTTAACCTCGCTCTTAAATGGTATCAAAATAACTTTAACATATCAATATATAATTGACTATAGGATTAAATTGAAGCAGGGCGTTTTTGAGATTGTGTAGTTAAAATTGGTATTATTCCGTATATTATTGATAATCAGTAGCATTTTTATTTTCTGAATCCATTATCTAATTGTAAGGGATTTGGGGAAATTGAGTGTCAAATTGTAGTAGAAGTTAAATATTCTTGTCCCTATGAAACCGGCTACGCAGTATACTAAAAGTGGGAGATTAAATATCGCATATCAGGTTTTTGGCTCTGGGGCTGTAGATCTTGTTTATATCCCAGGATGGGTATCTAATATTGATCTTATGTGGAGTTGTCCCGAACTCGTGCATTTTTTTAATGAGCTGGGGAAAATCGCAAGGGTTATTTTATTTGATAAGCGTGGAACCGGACTTTCAGATCGCATTGTTGAAGTTTCTACCCTTGAAGAAAGAATGGATGATATCCGGGCGGTAATGGATGCCGTAGATAGTGAAAAGGCGGTCCTATTTGGCCATTCGGAAGGAGGATCTGTTTCTGCTTTGTTTGCTGCTACTTATCCTGCACGGGTGATTTCTATGATTACCTTCGGAATTTTTGCCAAGCGCAGATATGCTCCCAATTATCCTTGGGCGCCTACAGACGAAGAGCGTCAATTGGTTTATGATATGATTGAAAGCAAATGGGGGAGTGGAGAGATGGATCTTGAGCGATTAGCTCCTTCGAAAGCAAATGATAGAGAATTTATGGATTGGCTCGCAAACTACTTTCGTTCTGGAGCCAGTCCCAGTGCCGCTCTTGTTCTTACTAAAATGAATACAGAAGTTGATATCATTGATATTTTAAGCTCGATCAAAGTCCCAACGCTCATCATGCAGCGCACAAATGATATAGATGTAAAAATCGAAGAAGGAAAATTTATAGCCGAAAAAATCGAAGGAGCCAAGTTTGTTGAATTTGAGGGTGACGATCATCTTTTTTGGGTGGGCAATACAAAAGAAGTGCTTGATCAAATGAAAGCATTTATCTCAAACGAAAATCCTGTTCCAAACGTCGAACAACAGCTCTTTACAATAGGGGCAGCAAGAATTATTTCAGATCAAAGACCCAATCCCAGCCAACAGATATTTTTTGCTCAATATGTCGCCCAATATCGAGGTAGAATAATTCAGAGTGATGGGCAAACATTTATCGCAAGTTTTGAGGGTCCCAGTAAAGCTGTAAATTGCGGTATTGGTCTTATTGAAACCGCAAAAAATCTAAATGCTCAATTAGTAATTGCTGTTTATATTAAGGAGGCACCGGCCAACGAAGCAGATTTTATAAGTACAGAGACGAATTCAACTATGGAAGCTATTCTTGAATGTGCTGAACCCAATCAAATTCTTCTTAGTCAAACTGTAAAATATTTACTTTCAGGCGCAGGTTTGAGTTTTTCCCATTATACTACCATTTTTAAACCCAACAGTGATGAATCCATTCTGCTTTACGCTGTGGAGGATGAATACAAATTAGATTCGCAGCTTGAAACCCCACTTAAAATGCAGCTACCGCAAAATGATTCCTTTTTAGAAAATGTACTCGAGCATATTGATGATCACTTGGGAGACGAACTGTTTAGCGTAGAAGCCCTATGTAGGGAAATAGGAATAAGTGAACGGCAATTGCAACGCAAGTTGAAAGCAATCACAAATAAATCTCCCATTCAATTGATATCTTCAGTTCGCCTGCATCGGGCAAAAGAATTACTTCTTGAAAATGAATTTAATATAGCCGAAATTGCTTATCAAACTGGTTTTTCTAATCCGTCTTACTTTTCAAAATCCTTTAAAAGGGAATTTGGTCAAACGCCTTCTGCTTTACTTCAAAAAAGAAACTAGTACTTGACGGAAATACAATAATCTGTCGGTTTTGTAACATATTCACTGTCGGAAAATTATACATATTTGGATTTGTAACAGTTTCTAGCTCCTTTTGCATGATATCTTTGCATCTATAAAACATTAATAAACAAATAGGTATGAAGGTAGAAACATATTCTTGGCATCAAAATTATCCCCTGGATGTTCCTAAAGGAATTAACGCTCATCGCTATACAAACCTTGTTGATTTATTTAGGTACTGCATCGTGCAATATGGTCCCTTACCTGCATTTGATTGTATGGGTAGTTCTATTTCATATAATTAATTAGACAAGGCCTCTTTAACAGAGATAGAATTAATAGCCTTTTGCAAACAAAACCTTACACCTTATAAAGTACCAAAATACATTGAATTTAGGGAGAAAGTCCTATGTGGGTAAAATATTACGCAGACTATTAAAAGAAAATGAAGAGCTCATAGCACAGGAGTGATTTGCAATATGTGTTTGATTAAAGGTGTCTAAAAGGGCACCTTTTCTTTTTAATACCCATCTCCCCATCTCACTTTGATAATGAAATGTCGGGTATGTTATAATCCGTCGGTTTTTTAACAGGCCATGTCGTAAATCTTCACACATTCGCCGCTTTTGTAATCTACCCAAATCCCTGTACCATAGTACTTTTGGCTCAAATTAAGAACAATTAAACCTAATTCGCCATGAAACGAAATCTTATGCTTTTACTTTTTGCTTGGGTAGTGCTGATTCCAAATACCTATAGTCAGGACAGTTTTCAACCCTTTATAACTCTTTGGGAAGTGAACGACTCTAAACAAATTAGATATGAACTGGATTCAGATTTCACCTACGATTACCATTTTAAATGGATGGATGAAGATGGGACTACAATTTCTGAGGGGAACATCAATGTAAATTCAGGAATTATAGTAACGAGTTTTGATGATCCAGGCAATTACCAGCTTGAAATTACGGGCACCTTCCCCCGTTTCTTTGGTTATCCAAAAGATCAATTACTGGATGTGGCGCAGTGGGGCAATATCCCATGGAAAACAATGGAAGGTAGTTTTGAAAATTGGCCAGGCGAAAGCTTCAGTGCAACTGATGCTCCGGATTTAAGTTCGGTTACTAACCTGTCGAGAATGTTTAAGAATGCTATTAATTTCGATGAAGATCTTAATCATTGGGATGTGAGCAATAGTACTAATATGCGAGAAATGTTTGCAGGTGCTTCAGCATTCAATGGTGACGTAGGTGGTTGGGATGTAAGTAAGGTAACCCAGTTTCAGGAAATGTTTAGAGGTGCTACTTCATTTGATCAGCAGATAGGAAATTGGGATGTGAGTAAAGGAAACCAGATGAGAGGGATGTTTCAAGATGCAATAGCCTTTAATCAAGATATTGGCAATTGGGATGTATCGAGCGCCATAAACTTTAGGGATATGTTTCGGGGCGCTACTTTATTTAATCAAGATATTGGAGATTGGCAAACTCAAAATGTTGAAAATACGAGAGAAATGTTCCTTGGAGCTAGGGCATTTAATCAAGATATAGGTGATTGGGAGGTACAAAAGGTTTTTAATATGTTTCTAATGTTTGAAAACGCCATAAGTTTTGATCAGGATCTTGGCAATTGGGAGGTGATCAAGGTTAACAATATGAACAATATGTTT
>CAXBEL010000265.1:0-5531 GCA_963974735.1 uncultured Flavobacteriaceae bacterium
GTAACTTTTGACATTCTTAACTATTTAATGTTTAGCAAAATATGTAGCCGAAAACAACCTTAAAAAATGGTTAAACCCCGGTCTTTTTTCACGCTGCAAATATAGTTTTTAATATTTAAAAAACTAAAACTCTTTTTAGGGATTTCGCATATTTAAATTTTGTCTATTAAAACCAAAAACACCAAGAGATAATCTTGATGTCTTTGATACAATTATTAAGAATTAAATATTCTCTAAAAATTATTAATCGTTAAAGAAAGATAGTATTGTGATCCAATATAACCGGTCCCGTATGCCGTGAAATAATCATCACCAAAGAGGTTATTTGCCCCCGCTTTAATTGTTGCTTTTAAACTTGGCAATCTATAGTTGACCTGGGCATCAAGAACCGAGAAAGAAGGTACCTGACCATCTGCAAATGTCGCTTGCCAAAAATAAGTGTCACTCCATCTATAACTTACTTTAAACCCAAAATTTGTAAACAGCTCATTGCTTCCTAAGGACATTTTTACACGGTGTTCAGGAGTATTAAAGCTTGTTCTAAAATCAGGATCTGAAGCTTGATCAAAATCTTGCTTTGCAAATGTATAGTTGGCATCAAGACTGAATTTTTCAAAAAGAGACATCTCCAAACCAAGTGTAGCACCATAAGATTTTACATCTGCGTCAGAATTAGTATATGCTTGATAAGCAGCAAAATCACCATTCTGCAGGGCTAAAAGAGATAATGAATTATCACCAACTTCTCCATAAAGAGGCACTAACGTAGTTTCATTTGAAATGAAATTTTCATATACATTATAATAGGCACTTCCATCAATAGTTACTCTCCCCAGCTGTCCGCGATAACCTACTTCATACACGACAGCTTCTTCTGGTTGAACGAGACCAACTTCTGCTTGTGTAGGCATTCCCTGATTAACTGAATTTAATGAAAATGCATTTTCATATGCCGCTCTACCCACTACAGTGGCCGTCTGAGAGCCTGTAACCGCTTGGCCATTTCCACTTACAGGGTAATTGCGTATGTCCCTATCTAAATTTTCTTCGGCTGATCCTATTAAAACTGCCCTTCCAGAATCAAGACCAATAAATAAATCTTGAGTTGTAGGGTTTCTAAAGGCCGTCTGTACAGAGGCACGTATATTATGATTTCTTTCGGCACCCAATGTATAACCTACAGAAAAACGCGGAGTTACCTGCCCATCAAAAAGTTCTGATTTATCATAACGAACAGATCCAGTCAATTTTAATCTATCTTCTAAAATTTTCTTTTGAATCTGTGTGTATAAACCATATTCCGAATAACTTATTGGCCCATCTATATCTGTAAAAATAGTACCAAAGGAATTAAGTTTGTACTCTCTAAAGGAACCTCCTAATTGAATATCTGCAAATGAATTTGTAAGATGGCTAAAATTATAATTAGCATCTACGTGTCTTAATTGGGTTGCGTCTTTAAACTGTGCTCCCGTAGTTAAATCTGGGTCTGATATAACTTGATTAAATGTATTTTGAAATGCTGGAGTTCCCGGAATTAATCTTCCGGTATCCGCAGTTTGACGGGCTACCTGATGAGCTTGAGCCTCTGGAGCTCCAGCTAAACTCGCCTGAACAAAAGCCCCTGCGTATTCCCCAAACCATTGCTCATCTGATTTCCACTGGCGGTTTAAGTTAATAGCTGCGAAACGGGTATCGTAAGAATCTCCTGCATCTTCATCTGTGATGTAACCGCGCACAAAGAAATTGTCATTTTTAAATTCAATTTTATGCTGTTGAAGAAAAAACCCTTGAAGGGCATATCTATTGGACCCTTGATAAATTGTAGAACCTACACCAATTTTACCGGCATATATTATTTCAAAATCATCAGCAAATGGTCTATAATGCAATGCGGCGTCAAATTTTACGCTTTCTGCTCTATAATTTGTTAGGCTTTGCTCTGCATACCCAGTACGGCTAACATCTTCATCAGGCAATAATCCCACAGCCGCTGCAGGGATAACTCCTAAGCTAGCTAATGACTGACCTACCCCACGAATATTTGAGCTCACCTCATCACCATAAATATTAAGTCCATCATAATTGGGATTGGCGCGAGTTCCACCTGGGTTAATTACATCTTCTTCACTTGCCGCAAACCAATCTGTACCTCTTAGATATGAAAAATTGACTTTTGCAGCAAACTTATCTGAAAAAGCATGTGCAACGCGAATACCGTAATCATAAAACTCGTTATCTCCAGCTACATCCTGAGATGTGATACCTCCTTTAAAATATGCGCTGATGCCTTGATAATCAAATGGACTTCTACTTGTCATGAACAGAATACCGTTAAAAGCATTTGCCCCATAAAGAGCCGAAGATGCACCTGGCAGTAATTCTATACTATTAACGTCTAAAGTTGACATCCCCAATAAATTTCCTAAAACAAAATTTAATGCGGGAGAAGAGTTATCCATACCATCAACCAGTTGCATAAATCTAGTATTGGCAAAAGAAGCAAAACCTCTAGTATTTATAGATTTAAAAGTAAGACTGTTTGTATTGAGATCAACACCTTTTAAATTTTCAAGACCTCCATAAAAATCGGCAGAGGCTGTATTTTTTATATCTCTTGAATCAAAACGTTCTACAGAAACTGGCGATTCAAAAATACGTTCTGGAGTTCTTGAAGCTGAAATCACAATCTCGCCCAACTGCGTTTCATCTTCAATAAGAGACCCATTTACAACTTGATTATTTCTAGTTATCTCAATCGTTTGCGCAATAAAACCCAAATTTGAAATTTCTATGTTGAAGGGAGGTGTTACAGTGGTTGTTAACGTGAAATTTCCGCTAAAATCTGTTGCAGTTCCAACATCCTGATTTTGCAAAGTAATATTGGCTCCCGGGATAGGTTGACCATTTTCATCTTGAACTGAACCGGTAATTGTTGTTTGGCCAAAAGCTAAACATCCGGAAATCAATAAGATAAGAGTGTAAATTGTTTTCATTGAATGATTATTAGGATTAATGAAAACAATTTACACTTTTTTAAGAATATCTTTAAAAAAAAGCTAAATATTTAGGGTATTCTTAAAGTTAAAGTTTATTCAACAGTAACTGACTTGGCTAAATTACGAGGCTGGTCAACATTTTTACCCAGCATAACAGCAATATGATAGGATAGTAGTTGCAAAGGAATGGTAGTTAATAACGGAGACATGGATTCCATAGTTTCTGGAACTTCAATAACATGATCTGCAAGATTTCTTACAGACTCGTCGCCCTCTGTAACAATTCCTATAATTTTTCCTTTACGCGATTTAATTTCTTGAATATTACTAACAACTTTCTCATAATGTCCTTTACGTGTTGCAATAACAACTACAGGCATCTGCTCATCAATTAAGGCGATAGGGCCGTGCTTCATTTCTGCAGCAGGATATCCTTCAGCGTGTATATAAGAAATTTCTTTTAATTTTAGAGCTCCTTCTAAAGCTACCGGAAAGTTAAATCCACGTCCCAGATATAAGAAGTTTGAAACATCTTTATAAGCATAGGCCACTTCTCTAACATGGTCATTGGATTTTAAAGATTTTTCTACCATTTCAGGTACTCGTTCCAATTCTTGAAGATGCAAATGAAAATCTGAAGTGGATATTTTGCCTTTTGCTTTGGCTATTTTTAAAGCCAAAAGTGTTAGTACAGTAATCTGAGTCGTAAAAGCTTTTGTTGATGCAACTCCTATCTCAGGACCAGCATGTGTATATGCTCCAGCATCTGCCTCACGTGAAATAGAAGACCCTACAACATTACAAACCCCAAAAACAAAAGCACCGTTAGCCTTTGCCAATTTTATGGCAGCCATAGTGTCTGCAGTCTCACCACTTTGAGAGATTGCTATCACAACATCATCTTTATAAATAACCGGATCCCTATATCTAAATTCAGAAGCATACTCAACTTCGACTGGGACACGAGCTAGTTCCTCTATAATATACTCTGCAACAAGACCTGCATGCCATGATGTTCCACACGCAATGATTATAATTCTTTTTGCATTTATAAACTTATCAATATGGTCATCTACTCCTGCCATTTTAATAATACCTTCCTTGCTGCGCATACGTCCTCTAAAGGTGTCGCGTATAGCTTGAGGTTGCTCAAAAATCTCCTTCAACATAAAGTGGTCATATCCACCCTTTTCAATCTCCTCTAAATTTAATTGGAGCTCATGAACATAAGGATCTACTAATTTGTCATCCTTAATTTTCAAAAGTTTCACTTTTTTATGAGATCTAATCACTGCCATTTCTCCATCTTCTAGATAGATAGCATTTTTAGTATACTCTATAAATGGTGATGCATCAGATGCAATAAAGAATTCCTTTTCCCCGACACCTATAGCCAATGGACTACCTAATCTTGCAACAACAAGCTCGTCTGGTTTGTTTTTATCAAAGACAGCAATGGCGTATGCCCCTACGGTTTGATTTAAGGCAATCTGAACAGCCTTTCCAAGCTTTAAACCATCATTTTTTTGAACATCTTCTATTAAATTAACAAGAACCTCTGTATCGGTTTCTGACTTAAAAGTATATCCTCTTTTAATGAGTTCCTTTTTAATCGATTCATAATTTTCGATTATGCCATTGTGTATTATAACAAGATTCCCGCTATTAGAATAGTGTGGATGCGAGTTAACGTCGTTTGGCTCGCCGTGAGTGGCCCATCGTGTATGACCAATTCCAATGTTTCCTTCAGTAGAAATTTCCCCTTCTATACGTTTTTTGAGATCCTCAACTTTCCCTTTTGTCTTACATAATTTTATATCAGAACCATCATAAAGCGCTATACCAGCACTATCATAACCCCTATATTCAAGACGTTGCAATCCTTTTAAAACAATAGGATATGCTTTTCTATAACCTATATAACCTACAATTCCACACATAAATTTTTAATTTGAAGACGCCTGTGAAAAATATACTTTTAATTTTAATCTTTTAGTTTCGTCAGAGTTCTGATTACCGTACAAAATTGTTCCCTGCTGAGATAATGTTGAAGCATTAGGAACTTCATTGGGAATATCGTTCTCATCTGTATTCTCTATCATTCCTGTCGTAACCAAATCAACATTTTGACTCACAACAAGTCCCAACTTAGTTCCAGGACTATCATTTTCCTCATCCAGCAAACTTTTTAAATACTCAGTAATACGTATTTTATAACTTACGCCATCCCCATTAGCATCTCTTTGCAGTCTACCCAGATGTCCTGTTTTCAAACTTACAGCACCCTCAGTTCCAACTGATGAATCTATAAGATAATCCAATAAAGGCTCGTTTGTTTCAAGATTATAAATATAAACTCTTTCTGGTTCATTTGAGGTTTGACCTCCCAAAGTGTTAATTTTAGTTTGATTGACGTTAAAAATCAAATCTGCTTCCCTTATCAACCATCCATTATTTCTTAATTCCTCTAACCTTTCAGGAACCCCATCATTATTGTCATCTGGGCCAAAAAGATCAATAACGGCCATACTC
>CAXBEL010000266.1:0-5509 GCA_963974735.1 uncultured Flavobacteriaceae bacterium
AAACCGCTCATTTTGGAAAAAAAATATGCTGAGGAAAAGAAAGAAGTACGCTTTAGCGAAAAGCGAAATACCAACAGTGAACTTTAAAAATTTAGCTTATGTACATCACCATCACACCTCAAAAAATGGGAAGTAACTTTTCCAAAAGTTCAGCAGATTTTGTTGGCTATTTAGAGAAAGAAAACCAAGGATTGAAACAACAGGATATGGAACACTTTTTCAACCAATATGGGGATGGGATTTCAGCCGAGGAAGTCATTAAGGGAATAGATGGAAATACCGCAAAATTGGAAAAACACGAACCAAGATTCTACTCGATTACCGTGAGTCCTTCACAATATGAACTGCGAAAACTTCAGAACAGTAGCGAAGATTTGAAAAGGTACACCCGTGAACTGATGAAGGATTATGTTACCAGCTTCAATCGGGAAATCAATGGGCGACCTATAACTATTGACGACATAAAATACTATGCAAAAATAGAGCATCAACGCACCTTTAAAGGGACGGATTTTCAGGTAAAGGAAAACCAACCTTTTGCAACAAAAATACTTCACCTAAAAACCGAAATCCGAAATATTCAAGAAGGGCGAGCTGAAGGAAATATTAAAAGGATGAAAAATGAAATTGTCAAACTGGAACGGCAAGCACCACATCAACAAAATGGGAAACGAATTGTCCAGGGAATGCCAAAAGATGGAAACCAATGCCATATCCATATCATCGTGAGCCGAAAGGATGCTTCCAACAGGTTCAGCCTATCCCCAGGAAGCAAGTATAAAGCCTCCGATGTGGAATTGAATGGAAAAACGGTGAAACGCGGCTTTGATCGCGACAAATTCTTTGAGCAAGCAGAAAAGACCTTTGATAGGGCCTTTGGGTACAAACGCAACTTTGCAGAAACCTACAAAGCACGAAAAGACTTCGTAAAGAACCCGAATCTATACTTCGCTGCCTTAATGAAATTACCAGCCAATGAAAAAGCATTGGCATTCAAAATGATAACCAAAACCGGCTTGCCCGTCGTTCCCAGTATTCCAGTTAATCAAGCACAAATTGCGCTTCGGGTTTTCAAACGGTTAAGACGTGGTGCTGAAGTGGTCATCAAATCAAGTTCCATAGGAATATAAATAATATGAAGGTAGATAATCTCATAACGATACTTTCAATTATTGGTTTTGCCAGTATGGTTTTCTATGCAATGTTTCGGCTAAGTAAGTATGCGTTCCTATTAAATATCACAATGCTTTCGGTCTTCATTTTCTATATTTCTTCAGGAAATGAATTAGTATCAATATTGCTTTATCTGGTGTGTCCTCTTATGCTAATTAATATAGAATTATATGTTTTTCTGCATAAAATTGAAACCGTCCAAAATGGCGATAGAAAGTATCAAGTCAATTTTGCTACGACAAAAGGGAATTTCAAATTAGATAATATCAAAAGGGGCGCATCCATAATCGGTTCTGCCGGAAGTGGAAAGACCGAAAGTGTGGTGTATGGATTTTTAAAACACTTCAGGAAAGAGCACTTTTGCGGAATCATTCACGATTATAAGGATTTTGAATTAACGGAAATGGCGTATCCGCTTTTTAAGGATAGTGATATCCCGTTTAAGGTTATTTCCTTCGATAAAATCATTCACAAGGTGAATCCCATAGCACCACGCTATTTAGAGAATGAGGAAAGCGTAAATGAAGTCTCACGGGTATTGATTGAAAACCTATTGGAGCAACGAGAATCTGGAACGACCGGAACTACCAAATTTTTCAATGATGCTGCCGAGGGATTGATTGGTGGTTTGATTTGGAAGTTGAAAACGACCTATCCCCAATTCTGTACCCTTCCTCACTTGATTGCCATTTATCAATACTTGGACACTGATAGCCTGATCCAGTTTTTGGAAACCAATACCACCTCAAGGGCTATGGCAGATGCTTTTATAAGTGGTAAGGATTCGGAACGGCAAACTGCCGGGGTAAAGAGTACCCTGGCCAATGCATTAAAACGTATCAGTACCCAACGGATTTTTATGGCTTTGTCCGCAGATGAAGTACCCCTCAATATCAATAGTGAAGAAAATCCTGCGGTAATTTCAATCGTGAACAATCCAAAATTTGAAACATCCTATTCGCCTGTTATTGCTACCATTGTCCATACCATCACCAAACAAATGAGTGTGCGGAATTCCAAACCTTCATTTCTGTTGATGGAAGAAGCACCTACCATTCGATTATTGAATATGCACCGTATTCCGGCAACACTGCGGAGCTATAATATTTCCACGGTCTATGTGATGCAGGACAAGCTCCAAAACGATATGATGTATGGCGATAAGGCAAGCAAGGCGATATTGAGCAATCTATCCTATCAGT
This sequence comes from uncultured Flavobacteriaceae bacterium, assembly GCA_963974735.1. Lineage (GTDB taxonomy): Bacteria > Bacteroidota > Bacteroidia > Flavobacteriales > Flavobacteriaceae > Leeuwenhoekiella. The sequence continues at coordinate 2,376 of CAXBEL010000266.1, forward strand.
TTTTTGGAAAGGTCAATGACCCGGACACCGCAAAATATTATGAACGTTTTTTTGAGATTATAAAAGACCCTACAAAAAGTATTAGTCGTGGACATAACCTCGATTTTGATACCCGAATTACCACCGGGGAAAAAGAAATTCCAAAAATCAGGGCAGATGTTTTCTTTCGGTTAAAACAGGGAGAATTTATTACTTATGCTGATGGTAATGATAAAAAGGTACAGTTCAAACTAGCCAATATTCAAAGGGGATTACCGGAGGAATCGAAGCAGTTTTCTCAGGCTGATCTGGAAACTAATTTTGAGCGTATTTACGAGGAGGTGAAAAATTTGTTTGTTTAAGATTTTAAAAATGTTAATTAATTGACGATATTTATTTCTTTTAATGAAATTTTATCCGCCAAAAATATCTTCAAAATTTTTCTGTATCATTAATAGGGATGAGCCAATATTGGCGGCCCTAATTCTAAGCTACATTGACCAATCGGATGGATATATCTCAACTTTTGAATTCCCTTATGTCTCATCAGAAGACTTTGAAAATGAACCGGCTAAGGAGATGCGAGATGAACATCAACTTAGCAGGTCAAGGGCAAGAAAGTTTAATATCAAAGTCGGCAATGCCTTAGGTCGTTTAGGTGGATGCGAATATCTTATTGTTGCTGGTCTTACTGACAAACAACTAAGCTATTTAAAATTCCTGAATAACTACAATACAATTTACATTGATAATGAAAATGATGTAAATACACTTTTAAACGGTATTGTGCCAAAGTTAGGAGCGTTACATTGTAAGGAGACTAAGGTTCTTGAATATTTACAATATGCGCTCAGAAAAAACCTATACATATCTATTGATAACAACGCAAAGGACATATCCGAATCTGCCGAGGATTCTTCGGGATTAGTCGTTATAGAGTGTAACAATAAGGTATCAAGTGTATTTGGAATATTATATGCCCATTCCATCAATACAGATGTAGAGTTAATAACTACTAAAGATTTGAGTAGCTATGATATCAAAGAATTAATTGAAAAATGGAGGAACGACGAGCCAAATGGCTACAATAATCTTAGTGCAGCTATTTTTCCCTATATAGAACATATCCAATTTGAAGGTAGAGAATTTGTTACTTTTTTTACGGATGGAGTTCCTTACTCGCTGATTTTAAAAAATAGTGTTCCTATTTCACACGTACACTTGCGAATAAATCCAGATTTTTTCATTTTCAATAGTATTCATTTTGAATCTTACTCTGAAACTTATTCGGCGGTTGTTTTTTCTCCTAAAGAATTTGATAATGAAGAAACGGAATTTGTAAAAGACAAGCTGTTAAAAAATAATCTACTAGTAAAACCACTTGTAGATAAAGAAGCCACTTATTTTAATTTAGATAACCATATCCAACATTATCCGTTTAGTCTCTTACATTTGTGCAGTCACGGTGGCGAAGTAGAAGGAACCAGAATTACAGAAAAATTTATAGATAGTATTGGTGATGAACATATCGTAGAGTACGATGAAGTTTTTAGTTTTGGATTGAATCCTAATCGAGATTCACATCCTGTTGCAACAAAGCGATTACCTCGCAAATTCGATGGTCTCACTTGGGGTAGTAAGGAATTTAAGGGAACCTCTTTTCCGAATTATGTCTTTTCAGAAATGTTCCAAGCACTTGGCGAGAAAAAAAATCAAAAAAGTTCAAGAGAGGTTAATGTTCCAGGGTCTTGCCACATAAAATGCGTGGATTCCGTTTATCAAGCAATGTTTCATTATCTGGCAGCAATGCATTCCCCTGTGATTTTCAACAACACCTGTTGGTCTTGGTCCGATGTTGCGGACTCATTTTTAGGTGTTGGTGCGAGAGGATATATCGGGACGCTCTGGAATATTGATAATTCAATAGCAACAAAATCAGCTGAGGTTTTTTACGATAACATTTTTGAAAATACAGTTTTGTCATCATTGAATAAAGCCCTTGAGATTCCAAAAATCACCAAGGATGAAAACATCTATATTTTTTGGGGACTGCATTTCACCAGTATAAGAGCGGGAGTTTCCGCAGAGGCTAGTAGTTTAGTTGTCTTTAGTAAAATAATGGATTCTTTGGAAATGTGGAAGACTAAACTCGAAAAAACAAAAATCCCCGAGCATAAAAAAACAATATCTGGAATAATCGATTGGCTATCGAGAGTGCTCGCACGTAATTTTAAAAAAGAGGTTATGAAATATTTATACAAAAATTAAACTCAATCAGGCTTGATCTGAAAAAAAATATGATACAATCAATTGAAGAAGGCAGAAAAGAAGACGGTCACAGGTCTATTGCCGATAAAATCAAAAAACGATTACATAATTTAGATAAAACAGCAGAAAATAATCAAGGACGATGGGCGTGGGAACTATTACAAAATGCCAAGGACAGTATTGCCCACTATCCAGACCGGAAAATATCTGTGCAAATTGAGTTGGATGAAAACCAAGTGATTTTTAGACTGGTATTCATTTTACTGAAAAGGACATCAGAGGTCTTATCAATCAAATCTCATCCAAAGAAGTTGAAGAAAGTGAAGAAACTAAAAAAACAGGGCGTTTTGGCACAGGCTTCTTAACTACGATACTGTAATTTAAAATCTGGCTGATGCTTCAATTATCTTTTGCTAATTCCATAGTTTGTGATATTTATAGTCAATGATATGCTATCATCATATTTAAAAAAATTATTGAATAGCACGTGTAATTTATCTTTTTTGACCAAAACTCTCTAGAGGAATCAGTATGGCCCGAATATACATCTGATTCGTGGTAGCGCCTGTGAACTGTTAATTTTGTTGCTTTTAGGAAATGATGGGTGGAGCTAAAATTAGTTGCCAGTTAGTTAGTTTTTCTTAATAATTAGATATAACCCAATTAATAGAATAATAATACATTGGGGATTTCATTTAAAAACAAAATACTTAGAAAGGCTGCGAATAGAGGGGTGAGCAATCTAGCGAGGTAACCCTGTTGGCAGCTGGGCTTATTTTAGTTAAACGATTGCCTGAATTCCAAAGGCGATAAATTAGTCTTTGTCTTGAAAAGTTTGCTAAACGATTGTGAATGCTCAAAACCTAATTCGTAGGCAACTTCGCTAA
>CAXBEL010000267.1:0-5485 GCA_963974735.1 uncultured Flavobacteriaceae bacterium
TATTTGGGGATATTTCCTATCTCATTCGAAGTGTAACTTAGTAATTTGAAGGATTAAAATTAGGCGATAAATTTATAGGATCAGAAGAGGCGGAAGTTCCAGTTAGGGAAAACGAAACCAAACAAAAAAATATTCTTTGGTGGGTGTTGATTATTAATTTTGGGTTTTTTCTAATTGAAATGATTACCGGTTGGATATCTTTTTCGATGGGCCTTATTGCAGATTCTCTTGATATGCTGGCAGATTCGATAGTATATGCGCTAAGTTTATTTGCAGTAGGTGGTGCTGTTTCAAGAAAAAAGAAGGTCGCGAAATTTAGTGGGTACTTTCAAATGTTACTGGCGACTCTTGGATTTACAGAAGTCTTGCGCAGGTTTTTTATGAGTAGTGAAACTCCCTTATTCGAGTGGATGATTATTATTTCTTCTTTGGCACTTGCTGGAAACTTATTCTCATTATGGCTAATCAACAAGGCTAAAAGTAACGAAGTCCACATGCAAGCCAGTGCCATTTTTACTTCAAATGATATTATCGTGAACAGCGGAGTAATTTTGGCGGGTGTTTTGGTTTATTTTTTAGGAAGTAAATGGCCAGATTTGATCATTGGTGCTATTGTCTTCACATTTGTGATGCGTGGGGCGATTAAAATATTGAAATTATCAAGGTAAATCTTGAAAAAAAATCATCTATCAAAATGCCTATTACATAATGAAAAGAATGAAAAAGCGGGAACTATACAGACGAATTAGATATGGAATCATCAAGAAAAAAGAATCTTAAACAAGCAAGAACACTTCAAATATGGAATGTCATTTATGACACGATAGAAGTGGTCATTTCACTTATTGCTGGAATAACTGCAAATAGTTCTGCACTCATAGGATGGGCACTGGATAGCACCATAGAAGTAATAAGCGCAGCAACTTTGGGCTGGCGGTTGCACGGCGAGCTTAACGGCATAGAAGAGGAAAAGGTTAAGCGTCGTAAGAAAATTACCTTATATGTTATTGCAGCATCTTTTACACTGGTTTGCCTTTTTATTTCATACGATTCAATCACAAAGCTAATCAATCAAGAAACGGCACGTTGGAGTATATTGGGTTTAATCATCTTGCTGGTTTCATTGGTAGTTAATCCTATTTTAATCTATTACAAAAGAAAATACGGAAATAAATTGGACAGTCCGGCTATGTTGGCCGATGCCAAAGACACTTTTATTTGTTTGTACCAAACTGTGGTAGTACTTGCAGGATTACTGCTGGTCAATTGGTTGGGCTGGTGGTGGGCAGACCCGGTTGCAGCACTGCTTATTGTTCCCTATGCAGCCAAAGAAGGTTGGGAAGCTTTTAATAAAGCCAGAAACATTGAATATAATACGGATTGAAAATGGTGCAAACAGAAAGAAAAAAATCTGTAAAATATTTAATCTATAAAATTCCTCTTCTCCTTGCCTCGTGCCTGCTTATTGCAGACAGAGATAGATGGTTCCAAGAATCTTCTTATTAATTACAATTGCAAAATTAAGAAATCAATATGCACACTTCGTCTTAAGTATCATAAAGTTGAAGCCATGGTAGATTTAGGAATTTGCACGGAAATAAAAGCAGTAATTTGGATAAGCCGGTTTCTCCACTGGCAATTTCTTGTGTGGGATGCAGAGTATATATATTAACTATGTACTTTTTTGTTCTAAAACTATTTTAAAAATTGAAGGACGATATATTTAAGGATTACCAGGAGAAGCTCAATTCGCTAGATGAAAATATTAGAGCGGTAACATTGAAACATGCAAGGGATTTCCATTTGAATAAAAATTGTTCAAAAGAAGAGGCTATTGAGCGTGGAATAACTAAGGCTGAAATAGCCAATAGAAAATTATAACTCCTTTAGAATTAAAATAAGTTATGGGATGGACCTTTGAAGAATTTAAAACCAGTCTGGATGACTTCCATCCTGAAATAAAAGAAAAAGCTCTTACAATAGCTAAAAAGCTGGTTATAGAAAAGAATTATACCAGAGAGAGTGCCATAAAAGAAGGAATCAGAAAGGCCGAAGAATGGTTTTATGATTTGGAGGGTTAGTGTTTAGATGTCTATTGTATATAGAAAAAAGATTACGTCCGGCTTTTACAAAATAGAATCCTTTAAAGCTTTAATGTTTTTCAATTTCTGGGATAAAAATAGTTTGTTTGCAGTTTCGGTGTAAAAAGAATGATTCTCCATGAAAGAGATATTTAAATTAGTCCATTCCACATTCGAAAATTCCAATCCGTTGGAATTTTCCCATTCTTTTCTAAGTTGAACGTTTTTAGACCTGAAATTTTTTCTTCCCAAATGGGCTAAATCTGCATCACATATTATTTTTTGAGCAATTGTTTTAGGTTCCTCAGAGGTTTTAGTTGCTTTTATTAAATTTAATATATTCTTTATTTGTGAAATATTGAGACTTTCTTTTTCCAGAAACTCTCTCGCATATTTACAGCTCAATTGTTCGTGGCCCTTCGCTTGATTTAAATACCCAATATCATGAAAATAGGATGCAATAATTAATTCTTCAATTGCATTTTCCTTCAAACCTTCCTGTTGGCCAATTAGTTCTGAATTTTCAACTACCTCTTCTGTATGTTGCCAATTATGGAATGGTAGATTTTTACATCTACTTAATTCTATAAGCAATTTGCAAAATATCTTGACTTTTTCAATTAAAGCAATATTCATATTTTTTGATTCTGATTCCGAATTCTTTTGATAAGCCCCCAGTTCAGGTATATAGCCTGTTAGAAATTTAGAGTGTAAGGTTCTGAACTTTAATTTTCAGCAAACTATCTATCGATAGTTTGTAACAGCTTTTTTTTCTTCAATATTTTTAATATTAAATAAAGTATGCTGCTAATTAAAGCAGCGTAGAACCAAAAGTCTAAATTCAATTGGAATATTTTTCTCTGCTCAACAACATTTTCGATCCATTGGAATAGCCAAAATATTAGAAATACAGCAGCAAGTCCATTTTTTTCCTTTTTTAGAACCTTCTTTAAAGAAAATGAATATTTCGGACTTTCATAGTTTTGTAAGCTGGGAATAAATGCTGGTGTTCGTGATGCCCAATTTAAGTATGTATTACTGAATTTAAGAATCAGAAAATTTTCTTCTGCATACATAATTCTTTCATAGTATATCCAGTATAGAAGAATGAATGCAACCGTAAACCATAGGTTCTCAGTTAGCAATGCTACTCCCAACCACATAAAGAAGTTTCCTAAATATAGAGGATGCCTTACTGTGGAATATATTCCGGTAGTATTTAATTCATCAGCAAGCTGACCTAAACCCGTATTCCTTCCAGAAGTGTTCTTTGGAGTATGTCCTACTGTGAATATGCGAATTAATAACCCTAACAAACTAATAGCTAGACACACAAAAAGATAAAAATCTGAGTTTATTGTATCAGAATCTACGGTTTCAAAATATTTGCCATAAAGAAATACACTGAAACCAGCTGCAAGAAAGAACAATGGTAGATAGCTACGATTTTTAAATAGAAAATCACCCTGTACTCTAAATTCTTTTTGTAAAGCCATAGTCTTAAAATTTGTATTTAAAGCCGATCAAATGATTTCCTTCAAAATTTGTATACGTAAGCTCCATATGATCCTCCTGATATTCTGTAGTGAAGAGTAGATTACTCCCTAATCCAATAGCGCTTCCAGCAATTACATCAAGGATATCATGTTTTTTAGAATCAATTCTACTGGCGGCGGTATAACCAGCAAGTGCATAAGCAGGAATACTATATTTAAAACCATATCTTCTATGTATATATCCTGCACTATGAAAAACGGTAGAGGTATGTCCTGATGGGAAAGAATTATCATTACTCATGTCTGGACGTCGTTTATTTACCCCTAATTTTAAACCAAATGTGACTGCTTCTGTAAGTAATAGCCCCTTTGTAAATTGCCAGGCTCCTTCATTATCTCCCTTAATCAAGCTGGTTCCTAAAGTCGCAACAGGTAAAGCAATCAATATTACGTCACCTATTTTTTGTACTGTGCCAACTTGTGGAATGGTCTCACTTGTATCCTGAGCATAAGAAAACTGAGCAAATAGAAGACAGCAAACGATGATTACTGTCCAAAATGAAGATTTGAAATTTTGCAAATAGATAAGCATTAATTAGTTAAATTTAGATTTGAGTAAATGTTATCTATAGGCTCTTGATTTTCTCTGATAGCAAAGATGAACGAAAAGTCTTTTGAGAATCTAAAGAGATTCTAAAGGAAATCTAAAGTCTTAATTATTGTAAAAAATCGTCCATTTAGGATACTCCTTTTTTTGATCAAACGCATTTCTCAAGAATTGGATATTTTCGTTTAATTCCGATTTATTCCGAACTAATAGGAAAGTATGTCGGGCTTTGGATAACTGTTTAAGATTAGCTATTACATCAGGAGTATTCACATCCCATAATTGTTTCCTCCAATCCTCATTATTCTGAAATTGAACTTCCCTATCTGTTGTTCTATGAGTGGATTGTAGTGTGATATATTCAGCATTAGAATAAAATGGAATAGAAGTAAGTAAATAGTCGTAAACCAGGATGGTTTTATCCTCCTCTTTTGAAATGTGCTTTATAAAATTAGCCATATGTCGGGTGGAGTTTATTAAGGGACTATTAGTTTTCAGTACAGTTCCTGAGATTAACAGAATGCTTACACCAAAAATTGCTGAAATTAAGGCTGGTTTAAAACTATTGCCCGTATCAAGAAAAAAATAAGCTCCGTAAGCAATAATGACTACCATGAAGCTGGTGATAATCGATATAGTTTGAATACTTATCAGTTCGAATTGAAAATACCAGCATACCAGAAGACTAATAAATAACAAACTTAAAATTACCAGATATGATATACTGATATACTTTTGACTTTTTTCGTCAAGGGCATCCAGTTGTTTAGCTATAAAAATAGCCAGCATCCAAAATACAGGGAGGATGTACAATATGAGTTTAGTGCTAAAAGAGGAGAATATTAGTAGTAGTACGATACTTGCTATAAGAAGAAGTTGTGACTCTTTACAAATTTTAGATAGCGATCTCATTTTAAATTTAAATTTGGGAATGCTGCCAATTAACCAGGGGAGAAGGAGACCTATAATTATGGGGAAAAAGAACCAGAAAGGTTTGGATCTTTCACTAAATGAATTACCTGTCATTCTTCCGACAATTTGTTTTTCAATAAAATAGTCCCATAGTTTTGGGTTTTCAATCATTACAATTGTAAACCAACTTGTTCCTAAACTCAAGCAAATTATGGAACCGAGAATGTGATGTATATTGATTTTAAAACTGCTTTTAATGCTTGTTCATTAGCTGCCATATCTTTATCTACACTATTGTCTGTGTATAACCCCTTATAGATATATTCTTGTTGATTTTTTAAACCACTAGCAACTCCTAATTCATCTACTTGTTTTTTAAAACTTTTACT
>CAXBEL010000268.1:0-5456 GCA_963974735.1 uncultured Flavobacteriaceae bacterium
TATATATATATATAATATAATATATATTAATAATAAGAATATAGAGTGAAAACAAGTTAAAAATTATGGGTTACAGGGTGACAGGTACCTTTTTTGATCACCCGCCCCTCATACCGGGATAGTTTTAAACTGAACACAGTCTTCTTCCTCCTCCTCCTCATATGGATCATTTTTAAACACAGCCGCCCTTACTGTTTTACCATCTATTTTTAACTTTTTCTCAGTCACCAATCCCTTTATCATTTTCCAAAACTGCGCTACCGAATACACGCGCTCACGGCTAAACTCAGCCCAAGCCATATATTGTATAAACATATTATTTTTACTTATTTCTGTACCATCACGGAGGTCATATAATGCTGCTTTATCTACGTGCTCAGAGATACTCTCTACAAATCTAACAGGATTTACCTTACTCATCTCAATCATATCCCGCTTCATTTGTGTGTCAGGTATTACACTAAGATCAACCATATTCTCTTCTGGATAATTAAGCATATACTGGTAAAAATGATCCCCTGTTTCATCACAATCCATTAGTTCTGCTAATTTCTTAAAGTAAGCGAAATCACCTTTGTATTTACTGTTTGTTTCAAATATCGCATATCGTCTATCTCCCTGCTCCACGCGTAAAGTATGCATATGATTAGTTGTCCCGATAATATTCATATGGTTATCTATAGTATATCCCTCAAAACCCTTCTTTTCAATCTGAATTACAGGGTCCGTAATCAAAGATTTCATCTTGTCAAACGTACCATTGAAACTATCCCCACCTGTCATTTCTAACTCATTTGCATTAATAAATACTTTATTGGCTAAATGACCATTGAAGCGTTCCGTTAATCTCATTAATCCACTGGTTTGAAATGCTAAATGTCGTCCAAATACTTTGTTCATCAGAAAATTACACGGTAAGGTTTTACCATCCCCTTGTTCGCCCTGGAGAAGCATCAGCACACCTGTATTACGCCAAGGAGTCTTAATAATCTGTGCAATCCAGGAGATAATATATTTGTATACAACCTCGTTGTCACTGGCCCAAACTTCTCTGAAATGATTAAGAATAGGTTGAACATAATCCATATCTACCTTTTCTACAGGCTGTGCTTTGAAACCGCCCCAGGTATTAAGTTCGTTGCGTCCTAACCCCTTACCATTAGGCTTAAACACAATATTACAATATATAGGAAAGTGTAGAGGGTACTCAGTCATTAATGTAGTTAAATCAATTTTGGTTACTTTGTCTTTTCCCTGTTTACCTGCGTTATCATTCTTTGTTGTATAAAAAAGTGTAATAGGGTCTGGTTTCTTTACAAAAGAAAACTGATCGTGTTCATTTTGGTATAACACAAAGCCTTTGTTATCTATCTTGTGTATAACCTGACTTACATCATCTTTGAGATCACTGACCATCGAGTAAAAATCATCATATGTCTTACGGTGATATTTTTTGCGTAGGTCAACCCAAGTTATATGATCCTTACGTAGAACAGGAAGCGGTTTAGCGATAACATCGAAATGCTTTTCTACTTCATATCCATTTTCACTGGCCCATAGCTTTAGTGTATGTAACCCCATCGTAGTTTTCTCAGGATTATAGCCATCAATAAGCGCCTGCGTAACATCGTAATCGTATTTGTCGATACATCCTTGTTGACTATAATCGTGAATACCATAATGAGGAACACCAGCACCTTTACAGGCATAGATCCACTCAATCCAGTCCTTATATGCCTTTGTTTTATGAAGAGTATTCTCTAACAAAGCGTGTATCATCTCATTTTCATCAAAATCGTCATTGCTCATAAGTTCTACTTTCGGTGCTTCTTTTACTTTAATTTTCCACGCACGTGGAACTTTAAAAATAAATTTTTTATCTACGTAAGAAATGAGATGATCACGAATGTCTTGACTGCCTTCAAGGATTACTAACGGCCGCTGCTTACCTTTCTTATTTTGATTAGGCATACGCATACTCCTATTTTTAGTGTAAATACCAGCGTCAATATAACCAATAAACGGGCAAGGGTAGTCATTACAATATTTAATAAATCGATCGTGGAATAGCTTACTTTCTTCTTGATTTTTAAGTACAATATTCGGAATATTAACGTGGAACGAATATTTGGTCTTATCACAAGCAGAAAGCACATTGAATACAGGCTCTTGTAGATTAAATTCGGAGCAGAAGTCGTTCACAGCATCTTTAATCGAATCGACTAACTTCTCAGTAGGATCATAACCATCACCTTCGTTTTCAAAGTGCTTTTTAAGTTGCATCCAGCTGGCATCATAATCAATGTGGAAATTTCTCGGTCGATCTTCGTGTAGTATCTCATATAAGTTGTTATCTTTTTGTAGGTTAGCTAAGAGCTCTTTCTCGCTCATATTATAAAAAATTTTAGTCCCGTTTTGGTTCACATCCTGGGAGACATAGTATTCACTGTCTCCGTTTATTACTGCTTCGTATTTTGTCATCGCGTGTTTATCATTTACAATATTTCTATTTTCAATGAACATTTTTTATTTATCACAAGAAATTATTTCTTTAAATCAAAATATTTTTAAAAAATTAATATTTAAAAATAATATTTTGTATATATAAGTAGGGGCTTGGATCGTGGATTGGGGAGTGATTGGGTCGCGTGTGTTTGCTAAGAAGAATTTATATTTTTTGATAGAACATTTTTAACATTTTTTTTTATTTGACCATTTTTTCATAAGAAATTAATTCTTAAAATTAAAGGCTATAAGCACTTTAATTGATTTTTGTAATCTTATCTTATTACAAAAAATTATACTTTAGCAGATTCCGGCTGACTCCCGTTAGAATCACTACGATCGCGCTGTTCAAAATCAAAGTTAAAATCCGGATCATTCTTTTCATTACTATCACACGCGCATTCAAAGCAAGCATTGGGGCAAATACCAATTTTTACTTTACAAACCACTCCTTTATCACTCATTTTTTTAATAGCATAACCCCAAGCACCAAGTAGGGTCACTGCCGCACCTCCGATTAATAATTCTGGTGAAGCTTCCATTGTTTAGTATATACGAGGAATATTTTTTGAATTTGTTTTTGCTTCAAAGCATAATCTTGTTAATCTATCTACTTCAGATTCAAGAGCGCTTTTGGGTCTTGGAGGTGGAGGAGGCGTCTTAGGTCGAGGTGGTGGACTTGGATCGCGATATATTATTTTCTTTTGTCTACTTGGTCTACGCACCACAATCACTTCATCCTCTTCACTGCCGCTCTCCTCAAGTATAATCTTTCTAGGTTTGTTTCTCCTTTTAACAACAACTTTTGGCTCTGGCTCTGGCTCTGGCTCTGGCTCTGGCACTTTAGGCTCTGGCTCTGGCTCTGGCACTGGCTCAGGTACTGGTTCAGGCTCTACAATCTTTTCTACCTTTGGCTCGGGTTCCTTTTCTTTTATAGCTTTGTTAAGTTCAGCCGCTCTTCTCTCCCTCTTTATTCGCTGTGATTCCCTAGCTTTTTCAAGGTTCTTCAACATCTCCGCCCTCTGGGCTTCACTACGTACAAATTTTTTCTTTTTTGTTGGTTCAACTTCACTCATTTGTTTTATTATAATCAATTTAATTTTGATTTTTTTGAATTTAAGCAATTACTTTCTTTAAACAAAATGTTAAATTATAGATTCTATAAAATAATCAGCCCAAACACAGACTTAGTTTATATCGGTAAAACAACCCAAAAGTTAAATCTTAGATTTAACGATCACAAATCAAAACGCGATTGTACTGCAACAGAAATTATAGATGCTGGCGATGCTAAAATTGAATTGTTATTTGATATTGAATTAGACAAAGACGATAGTATCTACCAAGAGAAACAATGTATTGAGGATCATCAACCTTACTGTATTAATTGTCAATCACCAGGTAGGACACATAAAGAATGGTGTGAAGATAACAAAGAAAAAATTAAAGAATATATGAAAGAATATCAGAAAGAAAAAATTAAAGCATACCGCGAAGCTAACAAAGAAAAGATAAAAGCATATCAGAAAGTATACCGTGAGAATAACAAAGAAAAAATATCTGAAAAAATAACCTGTGAATGCGGCTCAGTTGTAAGGAGATCAGATTTAGCTAAACATAAAAAAACGGCTAAACATTTAAAAATAATCTAAAGAAATAATTTCTTGTGATAAATAAAAAATGACTACGTATGACCAAGCCGTAGATAATTACATTTCCTCTATAACAGGAACCAAAACCCTACTTAAGCAGCTTTATTTAAAAGAGTGCACTAACCTAAGCTATGATAAATGGCTTAAATTCCAAGAGTTTACTGGACGTGTTAAACTACCAGTTGATCCCCGTCGTAATCCCATAGTTAGTACTTCATCAGCAACCAATTCAGCAGATCTTTTGCTTGAAATAGAACAACAAGCACAACTTCGTTTTGAATGTTAATTTTAAACTCAATCAGAAAGTTTAAAATTATAATTGTTCATTTGATTTCTTTTTATATTGTCTACCGTAAGCCAACTTAGCCTCTCTATGTTCAGCATCATTATTATATCTACGTTTTTGGTAATCTAACTGTTTTTGATAGCTATCTTCCTTTTGCATAAACTTCTTTCTGGCTCTGACTCTGCTCTCATAATAGAGTTGATACTTAGTATATTGGGATTTTTCTTCTTTGCTCATAGCTTTGACTTCTGCTGATGTAAATACTTGTAGTGGCATCTTTATTATTTATCTTAAGAAAATATTTCTTTAAATCAATTTTAAAATAATCCAGCATTGGTTGGTTCTGGGATTGTGGTTGGTACATTTGGGTAGCCTGGTAAACCCTGTAAATTTGTAAGGGGGCGTCCCATTATGGGTACATCACCTAATTGGTTGTTCCACGATCTCGGGATAGCATTAAAATCTTCTGGTTTAGCCGTGCCAAATCTCATTACATCGTACATTGGTAAACAAGGATTACCTTTAGCTACAAAATTCATTTCGGCAGAGTGTTCCATTAAGGACATCTTTTCATAAGGCGCATTCTGGTTAACTAACGAGGCTGCTTGCGTTAATGGATTTAAGGAATTTTTATAGGTGTAATTTCCTGCATTACCAAAGCCTCTAAGGCTGTCCATACTAGGTTGTACGGGTTGAATGGGGAAATTTAAATCAGACATATTATTTATTATTACTATTATTATTTATTATTTTAGTAAAATCTTGCTTAGGTATATCTTGTACAGATTTCATTATTGTATTATCGTAAGCCCAATTTTTTCTATCATAATCTGCTCTCCGATCAATACTACGTTGATAAAAATTTATAGGTTGAGGATTAGGATCTATTGGGCTTTTTTTTTTAGTACTGGTTTTTGCTCAGGAGCCATACGAGGTCCAGTTGGGCCTACAATACGTGGTGGTCCGGATCTATCTAAAATAGGTGCAGGTGCAGGTGCAGGAGCAGGAGCAGG
>CAXBEL010000269.1:0-5454 GCA_963974735.1 uncultured Flavobacteriaceae bacterium
CTACAAAAACCCGGGAATATGCAGACCTTCTTAAAGGAACAGATACTAAGATTTTGGATACTCGTAAAACTACTCCTGGAATACGTGCCCTTGAAAAATGGGCGGTTAAAATAGGAGGTGGGGAGAATCACAGATTTGGTCTTTATGATATGATTATGCTTAAGGACAATCATATTGATTTTGCCGGTAGTATTTCTCAAGCCATTACTAAAACCAAAGCCTACCTCAAGAAAAACGGAATACCTTTAAAGATTATCGTGGAAGCCCGAAACCTTGAAGAGGTTGAACAAATTTTGAATGAGGAAGGAATTTACCGTATTCTGCTTGACAATTTTAACTACGAAGATACACGGGAGGCTGTAAAAATGATTGGTAATAAATCGCTTACAGAATCATCTGGAGGTATAAACGAAGAAACTTTACGAAAATATGCAGAATGTGGAGTGAATTATATTTCGAGTGGAGCGCTTACACATTCAGTTTATAATATGGATTTAAGCCTCAAAGCGGTTTAAATGAGTGAAGAGGTAGAAAAAGAACTGCGGCAAATACCCGTTGTAGGTCGCATTGTGGCTTGGATGAAAAAAATCATTTTACCTGGCTTTGAGGGGTTGTCACTGTACGATTTCTGGGAGCTTTATTCTATTGGCATTATTAAAGGTACTTTTTCTACCCGCGCAAGTGCAATAGCATTCAGCTTTTTTATGGCATTGTTCCCCTTTTTTCTTTTTGTACTAAACCTCATTCCTTATGTTCCTCTAGACAATTTTCAATCAGAATTTTTAAATTTTATTCAAGGTTTACTTCCGGCACAAACCGCAGATTTTTTTGAACCTATTTTGCTGGATATTGCGGCAAACCCCAGAGGTAGTCTTTTATCCTTAACCCTTATTTTCTCCATTTTTTTAATGGCAAATGGGGTTAATGCCATTTTTACTGGGTTTGAGTATAGTTATCACACCTCTATAAATAGAACAATAATACGTCAATATCTGGTGGCTCTAGGCGTTTCTATAGTCTTGGCACTGTTGTTGCTCATTACAGTTGTAATTATACTTTATTATCAATTTACAATAAAGGAGCTAAAAAGCAGAGGTATTTTTAACGAGGACAATATGTGGATTTCACAATTAGGTAGCTTCATGTTCTTTATTGTTCTAATATACGCAGTGGTTGCGACATTATATTATTTTGGGACCAAGGAAGGCAGGGAGTACCGCTTCTTCTCAGCTGGTTCTGTAATGACTACTTTATTATATTTATTGACCACTTATTTATTTGGTATATATATCAATAATTTTTCAAATTACAACCAGTTATACGGGTCTATTGGAGCACTATTGATTATGATGGTATATATTTGGATAAATTCAAATTTACTATTATTGGGTTTCGAATTAAATGGTACATTGTATAATTTGAAATACAAAAGAGAATCTTAAACATTATTAACTTAATACTTTAATACGAATGAAGAGAATAACCCTATCCCTTGTGCTTGCCCTTTTTGGAGCAGCAACACTTTTTGCTCAGGATGTAACCGGAAAATGGAAAACCATAGATGATGAGACTGGTGAAGCAAAATCTATTGTAGATATTTATGAAGAAGATGGCAAAGTTTACGGTAAAGTACTAGAAATTCTTAATCCTAAACGACAGGACGCTGTTTGTCAAGATTGCCCGGGCGCAGATAACGGCAGGCCTGTAAAAGGTTTGGTTATTATAAAAGGTCTGGAAAAAGATGGAGATGAATATACCGATGGTAAAATTCTTGACCCTCAGTCTGGAAAATTATATAAATGTTATATAGCACTTGAAGATACTAATAAATTAAAAGTAAGAGGTTATGTTGGTTTTTCTCTATTGGGAAGAACGCAGTACTGGTCTAGAGTACAATAATCTATAATTAATCTAAGTATACTATGGCTGTTTCCATAACGGGGACAGCCATTATTTTTATCTTTACTCTTCATGTATTTTGTAGATGTCATATTACCTATACCTGTAGAAAATGCCTTTACCTATAAAATTAATAAGGCAGAATATTCTTTTGTAAAGCCAGGAATGCGCATAGCAGTTCCTTTTGGTAAATCAAAAGTGTATTCGGCATTGGCTATTGCTGTTCACCAAAACGAACCGTTAATTTATGAAGCTAAAGAAATTGAACAGATATTGGACGAAGAACCAGTTGTTAACTTAACGCAACTCAATTTCTGGAAATGGATGGCTTCTTATTATATGTGTACGTTAGGAGAGGTTATGCGCGCAGCTCTTCCAACAGCTTTTTTGTTAGAAAGTGAAACAATTATTAAAAGAAAAGGTTCTGAGATCAACACAGACAATCTTTCGTTTGAAGATGCTGATGGTCTATTAATAATTGAGGCATTGAGGGATAGCCCAATCCTAAAGATTCATGAGGTAATGGATGTTGTGGGAAAGAAAAAAGTGCTTCCAATAATAAAAAAATTAATAGATCAGGATCTAGTTGAGCTTCAAGAAGAAATTTATGAAGCCTACAAACCCAAACTGACTGCTTATGTAAGGTTACACCCAGAATATGAAAATGAAGCAAAAATGCACGAAGCTTTGGATGATCTTAATCGTGCGCCCAAACAACGGGAACTTTTACTCACGTATTTCGGTTTAAAAGCAAAAACTCCCAAGGCTATAAGCGTTTCTGATCTGCAAAAACGAGCAGATGCTTCCAGTGCTCAATTTAAGGCACTTGTTAAGAAAGGAATATTTGAAAGTTATAAATTACAAAGGGATCGTATAAGCTATGATGGAGATGACTCTATTGAAACTAAAGAACTTAATGAGCATCAAATAAAAGCTCTAAGTCAGATTAAAGAAGAATTTCTGGAAAAAGAAGTGTGTTTACTTCACGGGGTAACTTCTTCCGGTAAAACTGAAATCTATGTGAATCTCATAGAAGAGGTTCTAAAAACAGGTAAGCAAGTACTTTATTTACTACCGGAAATTGCATTAACAACCCAGTTAGTTGCTCGACTTCAAAAGTATTTTGGCGAGAAGCTGTCTGTTTTTCATTCTAAATACTCGGTTCATGAGCGCGTGGAAGTATGGAATAATGTGCTGAATCATAAAGGTAAGGCACAACTCGTTTTAGGTGCTCGCAGTGCTTTGTTTTTACCTTTTGATAATCTTGGCTTGGTGGTAATTGATGAAGAGCATGAGTCCAGTTATAAGCAGTATGATCCAGCTCCTCGTTACCAGGCAAGAGATTCTGCAATTGTTTTAGCTTATATGCAAGGGGCAAAAATTTTAATGGGATCTGCAACTCCTGCGTTAGAAACCTTTTATAATGCTCAAACAGGTAAGTATGGTCTGGTTACTTTGAAATACCGCCATGGAAATGTATTGATGCCAGAAAACATAATTATTGACATCAAAGAAAAATACCGTAAAAAATTAATGAAAGGTCATTTTAGTGATGATCTGCAGCTTGCCATTACAGATGCTTTAGCCGAAGGAGAACAAATCATATTATTTCAGAACAGAAGAGGGTATTCCCCCATATTAGAATGCAATACCTGCGGTCACTCTCCACAGTGCCCTAATTGTGATGTAAGTTTAACTTATCATAAACACCGCAGTCAACTGCGTTGTCATTATTGCGGATATCATATAGCGATGCAACAAAAATGTATGGCTTGTGGTAGTGAAGAATTGGATACAAAAGGCTTTGGAACAGAACAGGTAGAATCTGAATTGAAAGAATTATATCCAGATGTATCGATAGGAAGGATGGATTCTGATACCACAAGAGGAAAATATGGTTTTGAAAAAATCATAACAGCCTTTGAACAAGGGGGAATAGATATTCTTGTGGGTACACAAATGTTGACTAAAGGTTTAGACTTTAGAAATGTGAGCCTTGTAGGAATTCTCAATGCAGATAGTATGCTCAACATTCCAGATTTTAGAGCACACGAGCGAAGTTTTCAATTAATCCAACAAGTATCGGGTAGGGCAGGAAGAACTCAGAAAAGAGGTAAAGTACTTATTCAAACATATAATCCACACCATCAAATCCTTCAGCAGGTTTCTATGAATGATTATGATGCCATGTATCACGAGCAGTTGGAAGAGCGACATATTTATAAGTATCCTCCATTTTGCCGTCTTATTAAAATCACAATGAAACATAGGGATTTCCAAAAAATAGAAGATGCTTCAGTCTGGATGGGTCAAGCTCTAAAAAATCTTTTTGAGGCAAATATTCTAGGTCCAGAACCTCCACCTGTTTCTCGCATACGCAATGAATATTATAGAAACATTCTTATTAAGATTCCGCGTAAGCAAAGTCTGGAAAAAACAAAAAAAGCAATTTTGCGGGTTCGTTCTAGTTTTATGAGTATTTCACAATTTAGAAGCGTAAAATTAGTCATCAATGTAGATAACTACTAAAAATAAAAAGATCCCATTTTTCAATGAGATCTTTGATAAATTTTCAGTTTGAGAATTTAAGCGGAAAGTGCATCCATTAATTTGGCCTTTTTATGGCGGCTTAATGGAATTTTATCCCCTTCAATTTCAATATTTCTACTGTTATATTTTTCTACCTTATCTATATTGATAATATAAGATTTGTGTATTCTCATAAAACGTGTAGAGGGCAATTGTTCATCAAAAGCTTTCATTGTAGAAAGTACAATAATGGGTTCGTTGTGAGTTACTAATTTTACATAGTCGCCAAGAGCCTCAATATATTTCAATTCATTAAGAAAGACTTTCTTCTTTTTTAAATTGCTTTTTACAAAGATATAATCATCGTCCTCTACATTTCCTTCCGTTTTTAAACGATGCAGGCTTAGGGCCTTATGCACGGCGTTCATAAAACGGTCTTTGGTAATAGGCTTGCGCAGATAATCTATAGCGTTATAGTTAAATGCCTTGTAAGCATATTTGGTTTTGCCAGTTACAAATATAATTTGCGGTTTATGAACTAGGTCGTCCAGCAAATCAAATCCGGTTAATATGGGCATTTCTATATCCAGAAAGATCAGATCAACCTTGGTCTCAATAAGACCATTTTTTGTTTCTATCGCATTGTTGTATTCAGCTACGAGTCGCAGGTTCGGATGATCTTTTATCAACTTTACTATTGCAAGCCGCTGTAAACTTGAATCGTCGACGACAGCACAGTCTAAAACGAGTTCTTCCACAGTTTATATATGATTAGGTTAAGTGTTGACAATAATAGGGAGAATTTTGTTATTAAACAAGAAAATAGTGCTTTTCGTCGATTTTTTTTTCGTTTAGACAGGATAAACGCTTTCTGTAGATGCGTATTTTCAACAAAAGGATTATTATAGGTAGTTCTTCTTGTCTAGTTTAGAAATTAGAATTATTTTTGCACACATTTTTAAACAAACTATTATATGAATCATTACGAAACTGTTTTCATCTTGAATCCCGTTTTATCTGATGACC
>CAXBEL010000270.1:0-5350 GCA_963974735.1 uncultured Flavobacteriaceae bacterium
TTTATAAATGTTATTATTATTATGCATCTTTTTATATGGGATTTATGGCAGTTTAATTTTTTCATTACCAAAGCCCCAATTAATTCCGAATGTGGAAATAAGCTTATTTGGTCCAGAAAAATCCTTGCCAAAAGTACCATTGATAAACAGATTGTCTGTAAGCTTAACGCTAATCAAACCAATTGTCCTGTTGCTTGAATTTGCTACTCCATTAGTAAAACGGTATAATGACTCAACAGAAATGTTAAGTCGATCAAATTCAAAGCCTAAGTTTCCACCTACATCTATATTATCTGCGCTTCCGATGATTCCCTCATCATTGGCCTGAAATTGGTCATACAAGTAGCGCCCTAAAACATTTATTGAAAAGTAGTTTTGTGTATTTTCTTTCAGTTTTAAATTGGTAGCCAAACCAGTCCAAACACCCATTCTTCCAGTTTTTATTTCATCGCTACTTACACCATATCCCGCTATCGCAGCAGATAAATCCCATGTGAAAATAGGTTTTTCTGAAATAAGCTTATTTATATTTTTAAGATTTCCGAGTGAGTTAGTTTGTGTGAATTGTTTGGTTAAATCATCTATTTTTTCATTACGAAGAGAATCATCTAAAGGAATTCTTGTGATTGCATCAATAAGAGCTTGATTTCTTTCTAAATCCGTAAGCGCATTTATATGCCATTGGTTAATTTCCTTTTGGAGTTTCGCAATGTGCTCTTTCTTAAAAAATTTAATGAATGTTGAGTGAACGCCAATAGAAAAAATATTTTGTGTTTCATCTAAATTATCTGGAATAAGGTCTTTGTTCACAAACCCAATAGACATTGTACTAAATTTCAAGCCTGAAAATATATTATGTTGGGTGTTGTCACCTAGCTTTTCTCCATCTTTTGGAAGGTCAAGACCCAAATATGAATAAATACTTATCCCACTTGGATCAATCCACCAGATAGGCGCAAATTGTGCAGAATAATTGTCAGGAAAATAAGATGATCCTGCAGTTGCGGATTGGGCAACTCCCAACGTAAAAGCTTTTGGTGTAGTTGGGTTTTGTACCAATGAAGGGGTGATGTCAGTAATGGAAAATGCAGGAGAAAATGGAACAGCAAGGTCTTTGCTTGTACTTGCGGTCTTCTCTGAAGTTTGGGCTATAGCGTTACTGTAACCTACTGATAATACTATGAAAATTAGATATTTTCTCATAGCAGATCAATTACTGAAATGACAAATACGTTAGGATCTTGAAAAGACTTCACCGGATTATTAAAAGATTTTATATCCTCATCTCCGCCTGAGAGTTCATATTGGCCACGAACAGCTTGAGCCTCGATAGCACGCACATTTGGATCATCGCCGGTCAGCGTTACCATTGTAAAAATTGTTAGACGTTTTCCTTTAAGAGAAACCCCTCCACCAATTGGCTTTCCATTTATATCTCCTGTTGCATCCACAGAGTGTGCTACTGGAACTCCCGGGCTATTATTGTTGACTATTAAAACACTGGCCCTAGTGGCAGCGAGTCCTACTGTGGTAATGTCCACAGCTAAATGGATTTGTCCGGTAGTTAGACCGATGTTATATGTGTTTGACATCTGAAGAATTAATATAGTTTGTAAAATTATTTAAATTATTTTTAGTCAATTAAATATTATTTAACTAAGTTTAGTTAGACAATGAAAAATCAAGGTTAAAGTACAAATTTAAATATCGTATAGTATAGCTAATTTAAAATTCATTTGAAGTATGTTTAAAATAAATTTGATATCTCTACTTTTTTATTTTCTTTATAATCTATAGATTAAACCGTTGTTTGCACTTATTTCAGGGGGGGAGCAGGAGCAGGAGGAATGGGAGGAATAGGATTCTTTACCTCATCTGGAATAATGCTTTTTTGGATTTTGATCCATACTTTTTCACTAAAAACCGCTCCTACGAAACAGGTTAATAACAAGATGTATCCATTTGCATCAGTTGTTGAACTGGCAGAAAAAATAGATAGCCCTCCCTTTGTGGCTAAATATATAACAAGTGCTGCTCCAACCCCCCTTGCAAGTACATTTCCGAAATTAATTATTAGCGGTTTAGTTTTAAAAGTTTCAACAAAATCACCATTGTTGCTTAGTTGCTGAAAGGAAAGTAGGGAAGCTCCTAAAAGACCGAACCCAAACATTCCCATTAGTAATACTAATTCAGAAGATTGGGTTCTAATTAAAGGATTAGCTAAGAATCCAAAGAAGCCCCATTCCGACCCATCTCTTACATCGGCTGACAAATAGAGGTATAAATCAGGTTTGGCTAAATTACTTTGATAAGAGGATAGATGTGGATTGTAATAATTTTGTAAGATATATGAACTATCTAATCTAGAGTTTCCAGTAACTTTAATTTCATTTTTAATTTGGTCTATAGCATTTTGAGTCGTTTCATAATTGAAATTATCAGAATAATTCAGCATTTGAAGTGTGTTTTCGAAACTTTCTTTCTGTCTTTGAACGAAATAGGAAAAATTCTCCACTGACGACTGAAATAGATCTCCTTTATCTACCATAATTGACTGGGTTTCATTTTCGAAGTTGACAAGAATATTCTTTTTGTAACTATTTTCATTTGATGTAAAGTTGTTTTTGAAATCAGTAAGAGATTTAATAACTAGGGATCGTTCTGAGTTGTATAATTTGTAATTTTTTTCAAAACTATTAATTTTCTGAGTTATTAATTCTTTTTGTTGACTATTGAGTTTTTCATATATAACTTTAAGAGAGTCAGATAAAATTAGTTTTTCAAGAGGTTGTTCAGGAAATGGATTTACAATAGTTTCTATTAGTTTTAAGGAATCTTTGCTGGAATTATCGTTAAGCGTTGCTTCCAAACGGGCGATAGTAAAGGCTGTTGGTTTGCTTATCTCATTTAGATATGGTATGGTTATGCAAACGCTTATTACTAAAAATAGGCTTAGTATTAATGTACATGTAATAATTGAATTAAGAATAATTGCACTTTTTTTCGCAAAAGGTGTGGCTTCTTGATTGATTTCGGTGGGTATGTTTTTTTTTACGTAGAGAATTAAAAAATATATTAAAATTGAAAGCGAAATTGCTGAGATTAGCCTTGAAAGTGGATAGTAAGTCAACATTTGATCTATTGATATAGTGTTTTCATTTAATTGATATTTGTACAAAACATTATCTATTTCACTTGAACTCAGGTTATTTGTATCAATATTTTCATAATTGTATGTAGCAAAAAATAGTTTTTGTAGGTTTGAAACCAATGTCGTGATTGGAGAAATAATGGCGCTTTGTAATGTGCTGTTGAAAAAAAACGAAGTTAGGGCGATAGCTAAAATTTTTTCTGCCCGGTTGTTACTTTTTTTTCTTAAAATGCGGTTAGCTAAAATAATGAACAAAATTAGGAAAATTATAAGCGTAACTATATGGCATATAGCTAGAAATAATATATAGGGTAATTTGTCATCTAACATGGTGAATTGCTATAAAAATATTTGCCTTTGCTCATGATGTTGAAAATTTGTTATATAATTTAATTGCCATTTTCATGGATTTCAAATTATTCAGATAGTTACGCTTAAGGAGGAAAGCCAACACAGGTTTTTTACTATGTTTCTTCGTTTAAAGCTTGAATTCTCGAAAAGATGGACATTTTAAGAAATTAATTGTTAGGTATAGGCTTTAGTTTCTCATGTCTGCTGTTTGTTCTTATTTAAAATCCTGTCAAATCCATATTCATGATTATCACTATTTATTTTCGAAGTTGCGTATTTTTTAGCCTATTTAAAATCCTACAAAAGGCGTATTTTTTTCTAAATAATCCCTTCAGCTAAACACTTTGATATCAATTCAGCGGTATTAGAGCAATTTGTTTTGCAAAGGATGTTTTTTCGATGAGTTCGGGTAGTGTTGAAAGAGATAAAAAGTTTCTCAGAAATGGATTTAGCGCTAAGTCCTTGACTCATCAGTGTGATGATTTCTTTCTCACGTTTGGTGAGATCGGCTGTGATTGATTTCTTTTCAAGATTAGCCAATTTGGCGTTAAAACTTCCATGTTCCGCCTTGATATTAAGGTATGATTGTTTACCATTTAGACTAATGAATGAAACCCAGTCTGTAGTTACATTACCTAAATGTGTAATGTCTGTATGCACTCCAAAAACATGCGCAATTTTCCCATCATCTGTCTGTGATATTACGGTTGATTGGAGTAACATAGTTTGATTACTTCCATTCTTAGATTTGCACTTATATGCATATATTATTTTATAGAATAAGTAATCTTCTTGCCTTAGGAAACTATACATAAAGTCAATGATTATTTTTTCCTTTATTTCGATTAACTCAAGTTCTTTAGACGGAGAATTTATTAACAATTTTTCGATAGTAGCTTCCTCAGGTTTTATACCAGTTACCTGTTCTACATTGGGATGGATGTATTCAAAGCTGAGATTTGAAAAGTTTAGAATGTAATAAAAGGAGTTCCCCGGAGAGCACATGGCTACAACTTGATGGAATTGATGAGAAGCACTAAACTTTGTATTTATGCTCAAACGAGAAGAATATTCTTTCTTCCACAAGTTTATAACTTGGCTGCTTAAAAAATTGTCCATTATGATATAAATTTAAAAATGTTATTAATAGTAATTAAAAAGCTGAATAAATACAATTATTCTCTATATGAATATTAAGAGAATCAAAAATCTTAAAAAAAATCCCTCAGATTGCTCTAAGGGATTTTTTAGTATTTGAAATTATGAATATTGAAGAAGAACCGAAGCGCTTGTAATTACACAATCTCTATTCTCCAATCTCTAATTCCTAATGAAGAATGTCGAAGTTTAAGAGTTATGATCTTCAATCCATACTCTCGCATTCACAAAAGCCTCCATCCATGGCGTAAAGTCATCATTTCTATCAGCAGGATAATGCGCCCAGTTCCAAGGCTTCAGGCTTCGCTCGATATGCGGCATAATGGCTAAGTGACGACCGTCTGCGGAAGCGATACCTGCAGTAGCGTGATCGGAACCGTTTGGATTGCCTGGGTAGGCCTCGTAGCTGTATTTCATAGCGAAGTTGTAGTCGCTTTCTGCTTGAGGAAGTGAGAACTTGCCTTCTCCGTGTGCTACCCATACGCCTAGTCTCTGTCCGCTTAGTGAACCTAGCATCACTGATTCGTTTTCTGGGATGGTTACGTTCACGAAGGTAGATTCAAACTTATGGGATGCATTGTGAAGCATCTTTGGTTTGTCAGTATGATCAGAAGTAACCAAGCCCAACTCTACCATCAGTTGGCAACCGTTACATACACCCAAACTCAAGGTGTCAGGTCTTGCGTAGAA
>CAXBEL010000271.1:0-5230 GCA_963974735.1 uncultured Flavobacteriaceae bacterium
TATGATTTTTATAGGTGCGGGTTATATAGGGATGGAATTCGCCCATATTGCTGCGCGTTGTGGCGTTGAAGTCACTGTGATGGATACTGAAAGTCAAATTTTGTCAAATTTTGATGTAGACCTTGCCAATTATCTACAGGAAAATTCTGAAGGGATTGGAATAAAATTTATTCTTAATGCCAAAGTAAATGAGATAGAAAAGCTCCGGAAGAATTATAGGGTGAGTGCGCAACAGAATGGAGAAACTATAGAAGCTAAAGCAGAACTTATTTTTAATACGGCAGGTCGCGTACCATCAATAGAAGAACTTGACCTCGAAAAAGGAAATGTAGCCTTTTCTAAAAATGGAGTAGAAGTAAACAAATTCCTGCAAAATACTTCTAATCTTAGTGTTTATGCTTGTGGAGATGTTTCGGCTAGTGGAAGTTTACCACTTACCCCACTTTCCTCACAGGAAGCCAGAATTGTAGCTCATAATTTAGTCAAAGGAAATTCAATGGAAACTGATTTCCCACCAACTCCCTCGGTAGTATTTACGCAACCCCAGTTAGCATCTGTGGGTCTTAATGAAGCAGAGGCGCGGGCAAAAGGATATAAATTCAAAGTAAATCAGGCTAATGTCCCGCATTGGTATAATTCTAAACGGATGAATCAGAATTGTTATGCCTATAAAACCTTAATAGAAAAAGAAACCGGATTAGTGCTGGGCGCACATCTCCTGAGTTGGGATGCAGCCGAGACCATAAATATGTTTGTTATGGCCATGTGCGGCAAACTGGATTGTGAGACTCTTAAAGGAATGATTTTTACATATCCCAGTTGGGCAAGTGATATTAAGGCTATGGTTTGATGAAATATTTTAAAATTTAGAATTTTAATAAAATTGATTATATTGCATATACAATATAATTTAATCTTAAATGCAATTTAGTGTCTGATTCAAAACAAACTAGAAAGAAGGTCAAAGCCACAGGATCTTCTAGAAATGCTGAGAACCGTATTTCATCGGTTAGGAAAGCAAGATATATTTCTAAAATTATTAAAGAATATAGGTCTCAAAGAGATTGGAAGGTCAAAAGACTTACTTATAAACAGGCTTTGCCAGTATTAGAATTTTTAAATTTTAATCAAGGTCAAAAGGCGAAATTTTTAGATGTAAATCCGTCTACTGTTTCCAGGTGGAATTCTTCAGATGGAAAGCTTGGGGTGCTTAGTTCTAAAATTGTTTACGAAGTAGATGAGATTATTGAAAAGGGCATATCTGTTTTTGGATCTGAGGAAAAATTTATGAATTGGCTTGAAAATGACAATTATGCTTTGGGAGATGCTAAACCTAAAGAAATGTTGCAAGACCCTAACGGACTAGAACTTGTTGAAGAAGCATTGGACGCTCTTGCTTGGGGAAATTATATTTAATGAGGTTTTATAGAATTTATGAAGACAAAGAAAATCACTCCGCTTTAGGTTGGGGTCCATCAGGAGCAAGATGGAACAGATCTAATACCCCACTAATTTACTGCAGTAGTCACGTTTCTCTATGTATGGTAGAACACCTTTCAATAAGAGGAGCTTCCGTTTCTGAATTTGAATGGAAAATCGCGGAATTAGAAGTAAGTAGTGAAGTTTTACGTTTACGCGCAGAAAACTTGCCTCTATATTGGAATAACCGCCCACATCCTAGGAAAACACAAGAATTAGGTACTTTATGGGCACAAAAAAAAGAATCTTTAACATTGGCTGTTCCATCTGCAAGAATTCCATTAAATATTTATGAGAGGGAATATAATTTACTAATCAATCCATTTCATCCAGATTTTAATTCAAAAATTGAATTGATAAAAGAAGAGAGTATTCCGTTTGAATTAAATAAAAATTATTAACAGTTTACTTCCCCCAGCGTTCTTTTAATTTATTCATAGGACTTGTAGCTCTATTTTTATAGCCGTGAATTCCTGCGGAAATCACCAATAAGATACAGCCGCAAAGAGCATAATAAGCAACCGAATCTATAGCACCATTATGCTTAATGAAAATTGCAAAAAGAGCCCAAGCTCCTACTAAAGCAAATTCTCGCATATTTCGAAGGTTGATCATTAACATATTAATAAAAACAGCAGCGGTTATCAAAATCATCGTCCAGATGATTTGATTAAGTTCGCTCCCGGCCATTTCAATCTTCACAAGAAAAGCGGCAATGTTGGCTATAATCGCGACACTAATCCATCCAGAATAGAAACAAATAGGCCACCACACAAAAGCAATTATTTCTAATGGTGCATCCCAGCGCTCCATATTTGTGTTTATCACTATTTTGAGCAAGCTAAAAAGCATACCAGCCATAATAAAGATAGAGAGACCAACCTGATCATAAGTAAAAGCAAAGACCCAAGCTATATTCAGAAGATTTGCGATGGCAAACCAATAGCCGGTTTTTTCAATAAAAGGGGAATCTTTTGTGCTAAAAAATGCCCGCTTAACCTGAAAGATTGCATATCCCGCCAAAAACAAAAAAATTAAGCCCCATATCGCAAAAGCGTAACCAGCAGGAGTAAAAAGATTGTCGTATTTATTACTTATTTCGCCAATGGTGATTTCACTCCATAATCCAGCTTGAGATCCATAATTAACCGCAATTACCAAAATCACGGAACATAGATTGAGCAAGGCTAATCTTTTCTTTTTCATAATATAGCTTTAAAAGCATTTAATAGACGGTCAAAATCTTCAGCAGAGTTGTACACATTAGGCGAAACGCGAACCGCTCTGCCTCGATAAGAGACAAAAATCTTTTGTTTATTAAGTTCTGCTTTTAATTTTTCAATGGCAATACTTTCTGGCAAATAAATACCAAAAAGATGTTGGCCTCTGTAATTATCTTCCACGATATAGCAACCCATGCTACGCAAAGCAGTAATTGTGTAATGAGAGATTTCCCTGCAATAATTTTGAACCGCTTGAGGAGTCCATTCGATCAATTGTTCAATTGCGCGGGTCAGCATTGGAGTAAGAATAAAATTACTGGATTCGCCCACAGAAAAACGCTCGGCTTTGGGCTGAAAACCTTCTTGATAATTTGTAAGCATGGAGAAATCTTCGCTGTTCGCTCGGTTCATCCAATTGTGTTCAATGGGATCTCCATTATGAAAAGAATCGGCATAATATGCCACTCCCAATGAATAAGGTCCCATTAACCACTTATAACCTCCACAAATAAGTGCATCGGGTTTAATTTCTTTTACTGAAAATGGTAACGCTCCTACACTTTGAGTACCATCAATCACCAATTTTCCGCCAAATTGATGCACTTTTTCACCTATTTCTTTCAATTTAAAGCATGTACCATCCGCCCAATGACAATGCGGTAAGGCAACTAAAGCTGTTTGTTTATTTATCGCAGCTAAAATTCTCTCATTCCACTGAGCACCTCGATTTTTATATTCTTCTGGAGGTTTAATATTGATGATTTTTGCACCCGTATGTTTTGCGAGATGCTGCCAAGAATAAATATTACTAGGAAACTGCTCATCAACAACAAGAATTTCCTGACCTTTTTGCAAATCGAGGCTGTTTGCCACATTGGCCATACCATAAGATACCGAAGGAATAATTGCCATATGTTGTGCATCTTCTGCCGCAATCAATTCTGCAAAACGTTCTTTAAGCGGCTTGCGTATATCTATAAAATTTTCTGGGGAGATGAGATATGGCTTACTTTTTCTCGTTAAACTTTCTAAGCCTATTTGTTCTACACTTTTTAATTGAGGTGACATGTAGGCCCCATTGAGGTAAATAACGTCTTTGTCAATATTAAAAAGGTGCTTCTGGTTTGTGAGCATTTGATCTATTTGGTTACTAAAATTACCTCATTTTTGGTAATTGCAAACACTTGATCCCCAGGTTTTGGTTCTAAATAAAAATTACCGGTAAATGTGCCAAAAGCGGGTAAAATAAGTTGGTTTTCTGTCTGAAAAAAACAAGACAGTTTAAGGCTTCTGCCGCCAAAACCAGACAAACGGATACCCGGATGAATGTGTCCAGAAAAATTAAACAGCCCTTCCCGCTCTTCTGGGTGGTGCGTTAGCAAAAAGTTCTTCAAAACCCATTCTGAATATATTTTTATATTCAACTCCTCATACTTTACGGGTGATATGATATCATGATTTCCAGCAATGAGCACTATTTTCTTATTTGTTTTTTCCACCCACTTTTTAAAAAGTTGCCATTCTGTATTTAATGAACTGTGAAATAAGTCGCCCAAAAAGCAAATAATTTCTGGATTAAAATACTTTACAACTTTGTTTAATTCGGTGAAATTTTTATGAATTGCTTTTGCCGGAACAGCGCTGCCGTGTTTTCTAAAGTGAGAGACTTTTCCCAGATGAACATCAGCAATGAGAAGCATGTTTTTATCTTCCCAGTAAATCACACCACATGGATGAAGAATAAAGGAGTTTTGGTGTATGCAAATTGTCTGATTCATAGCAGCCGCAAAGTTCTGCTTTTCCATCTAAATATGAATGGCCCAAATCAGGAGGAAAAGTCTTAAAATTAAAAAGCCTGCTTTTTATAAGCAGGCTTTCTCAATATATTTAAAGGTCTAATTCTCTTGGTAATTCAACATCCATGAGATTCCAAATTTGTCATGAAAGCGGGTGTAATATGCATTCCAGCTTGTTTCTTGCAACGGTGTATCTATGCGCCCACCTTTAGAAAGTTTTTCGAATAGTTCATCAGTCTCTTCTTTGCTATCTAAATCAACACTTAACGATATTTGATTTCCTTCATTAAGCGGAGTATCTGGAGCTGCATCATAAGCCATTATATGAATGCCTTTTCCTTTTAATTCTGCATGCTGAAGCTTGTTTCTGTAGTTTCCTGGTATATCTATTTCCTTTCCTTCATAAGTTTCCTTATTCTGGATTTCTGCATCAAAGCAATCTCTGTAAAAGTTTAATGCTTCTTGGCAATTTCCTCTAAATGTTAAATATGGTTGAACTTTTTTCATAATAGTTGATTTTATTTAAATCTAGGAATAATGCCTGCTAAGGAGAAAAAATAGCTGTTATTTTCTTCTTAATCCAGTCCTAAAATGTGTTAAGTGCCTTCTACAGGGGGTTTCTAAAAAAGAAATCGAAAATGTAAATTTGAGCGCAGTCGAGAATGCTAATCTCCAAAATTCAGTTTATTTTAAGATTTATGTGATGTTATATTTAAATTTTATCCAGATAAG
>CAXBEL010000272.1:0-5159 GCA_963974735.1 uncultured Flavobacteriaceae bacterium
AATCAATTATGATTTGGGGTGAAAGCCAGCTCTTGTAGCTGGCTTTCTTTATTTTACCAAAACTTAATTTTCAAATTTTCGATCGATTTCCTATACATTTTTCACTTAAAAAAATCCATTTTCAATTGTTAATTAAGGAAATAAACAACATGTTTATTTCAAATTAACTCTCTTCACGTGTACTTTGAATCGATTTCGGGTCAAATTTATGACTTTAAATTAGTCTCGTTCAGGGTATAATCACTAAATCTCTAAAGGTAATTAGCCCCTTTCTTCAGGGGGAATATTTTGATCGGTAAAATAATTACAATAGATATTGGATAAAGACCAGGAGAGTTAATTTCCTTTTTTATCATTCAACTACAATTAGTGAATCAATCTTCTTATTTTTGAAATCATTTTTAATTCTTCATAAGCTCACTCTTACATGTCCACACAAAAACGTTTGTTCCTTCTTGATGCCTATGCATTAATATTTAGAGGTTATTATGCATTGATAAAAAACCCTAGAATTAATTCTAAAGGGCAGGATACTTCTGCTGTAATGGGCTTTGTCAATTCACTCTTTGATGTAATTAAGCGGGAGAAACCAGATCATCTGGCCGTCGCATTTGATAAAGGAGGCAGTTCAGATCGTGTAGAAATGTATGAGGATTATAAAGCAAATCGAGACGAAACTCCGGAAGCTATACGCATTGCAGTACCCATTATTCAAAAAATCCTGAAAGCCATGCACGTACCTTGTATAGAGATTGAGGGTATAGAAGCAGATGATCTTATAGGCACATTGGCCAAACAGGCTGAAAAGGAAGATTACCAGGTTTTTATGGTAACTCCAGATAAGGATTATGCACAATTGGTTTCAGAAAACATATTTATGTACCGCCCCGCTAGAATGGGCAATGGGATAGAGATTTGGGGAATTCCTGAAGTTCAGAAACGTTTTGAAATAGAAAGGCCAGAGCAGGTTATTGACTATCTGGGTATGATGGGTGATGCTTCAGACAACATACCAGGGTTGCCAGGAGTAGGTGATAAAACAGCCAAGAAATTCCTTAAAGAGTTTGGGTCTATGGAAGGTTTGCTTGAAAACACAGACAAGCTAAAAGGAAAAATGAAAGAAAAAGTAATAGCAAATGCTGAATTGGGAAGGCTCTCAAAAAAGCTAGCCACTATTATGATAGACTGTGACGTACAATTTCACGCCGAGTCTTATGAACTTTCAAAACCGGACGCAGAAAAGGTGCAGGAAATCTTTGAAGAACTCGAATTTAGAAGGCTTAAAGACCAATTCTTAAAAATATTTTCTGGCGAAGCAGACAGCAGTGTAGGGGCAGCCGTTTCTAATACAGAAACTGCAAAAAGATTGGTTTCTTCCGCAGAAAAAGCCGCAGATGCTGGAGCTGGTCAATACACTCTCTTTGGTGGGGGTGACAATGATATGCAGATTGAAGACTTCAACAGTCGAAAAACAATAGATAATACAGAACATTTTTATCAAAGTGTAGCTTCTGGAATGGCGATGAAATTATTCATCCAAAATTTATTGAAACAGAATTCTGTATGTTTTGACACAGAAACTACTGATCTTGACCCGATAAAGGCAGAATTGGTTGGAATCGCATTCTCTTGGGAAAAAGGAAAAGGTTTTTACTTACCCTTCCCAACTGAATTTACAGCAGCTCAAACACTAATTCAAGAATTGCGTCCATTTTTTGAAGCAGAACAAATCCAAAAGATAGGTCAAAATTTAAAATACGACATTAAGGTATTGGCAAAATACGGTGTCGAAGTAAAAGGCTCTTTATTTGATACAATGCTTGCGCATTATCTCATCAATCCAGATATGCGTCACAGCATGGATGTTCTTGCTGAAACTTATCTCAACTATACTCCAGTTTCCATTGAGGAACTGATTGGGAAAAAAGGCAAAAATCAAAAATCGATGCGTGATATTTCGGTTGATAAACAAACTGAATACGCCGTTGAGGATGCAGACATCACCTTTCAATTAAAAGAGCATTTTGAAAAAGAATTAACTGACGCAAATACTCAAAAACTTTTTAAAGATAT
Source organism: uncultured Flavobacteriaceae bacterium (assembly GCA_963974735.1). Taxonomy (GTDB): domain Bacteria; phylum Bacteroidota; class Bacteroidia; order Flavobacteriales; family Flavobacteriaceae; genus Leeuwenhoekiella. The sequence goes on from CAXBEL010000272.1 coordinate 2,074, forward strand.
TGAAATCCCACTTTTACAGGTCTTGGCAGATATGGAATTAGAGGGTATTAATCTTGATAAGCAGTTTTTAAACGATCTTTCGGTTGATTTAAATAATGACATATTAAATCTTGAAACCAAGATATATGAAGAAGCTTCTGAAGAGTTCAATATTGCTTCTCCAAAACAACTGGGAGAAATCCTTTTTGATAAATTAAAACTTGTTGAAAAGCCGAAGAAGACCAGAACGGGACAATATTCTACAGCAGAAGATGTGCTTTCCTATTTAGCTCCAAAGCATGAGATTATTCAACACGTTTTGGATTATCGTGGTCTTTCTAAACTTAAAAGCACCTATATAGATGCATTACCTGAGCAAATTGAAGATTCAACAGGACGTGTACATACCGATTATATGCAGACTGTAGCAGCTACAGGTAGATTAAGCTCAAACAATCCCAATTTACAGAATATCCCAATTCGTACCGAACGTGGTAGACAGGTGAGAAAAGCCTTTGTTGCCAGAGATGAAAATTACACTTTACTCGCAGCAGATTATTCACAAATAGAACTTCGGATTATTGCTTCACTTAGTGATGAAGAAAATATGATCCGCGCATTTAAGGAGGGACAGGATATTCATGCTTCAACAGCTGCAAAAGTATTTAATGTTGATATACACGAGATCACGAGAGAACAGCGTAGTAATGCCAAAACAGTAAACTTTGGGATAATATATGGTGTTTCTGCATTCGGCCTAAGCAATCAAACCGAACTTTCTAGAGGGGAGTCAAAAGAACTTATCGATACCTATTATAAAACTTATCCCAAACTGCGTAACTATATAAGTGAGCAGATTGACTTCGCAAGGGAGAATGGCTATGTATCCACGGTATTGGGTCGTCGCCGTTATTTAAAAGATATTAATAGCAGCAACGCAGTTGTTCGTGGAGCTGCTGAGCGTAATGCCGTTAATGCACCTATACAAGGAAGTGCTGCGGACATTATTAAAATTGCAATGATTAATATTCATCGCAAATTAAAAGAAGGAAATCTTAAGACCAAGATGCTTCTACAGGTGCACGATGAACTGGTTTTTGATGTATATAAACCAGAGCTTGAACAAGTAAAAACAATGATTAAAAAGGAAATGGAGAGCGCCTATATTATGAGTGTTCCTTTAGATGTTGAAATTGGGGTTGGTGATAACTGGCTAGAGGCCCATTAAAATTTATTTTAACTAGATTTTAGATTTTAGATTAAATTAGTTCTGGTTTAATTTAAAAAATAATATTATGAAAAGGATTTTACTTTTATTAGTGGTATTAATTGTTTCATCTTGTTCTGAAGATGAGCAAATGACTTTGGATGGTTATACCTTAGAAACGGCTGATGCGCGCGCAATTATTGCCACAGTTGAAAACAGTATGTCTATTGAGTACCCAAATGAAATTCTCAAATTTGGAATGTCAGAGATAAAAAAAATAGATGAATCCTATTATATGGTTGTCAAAAGTGGTGATTATATTTCGACAACACTTCTAAAAAATGTAGGAAATGACAAACTTATTAGTGTTGGCATTTCTTGTACTTCTAAACAATGCTCTTCCTCACCTACTGGCTGTATACCAAGACAAGATCGGAAATCGTGCTCAAAATGTAACCATGGTGCGGGAGATTGTGTCAAAACGGTTATAGGTGGTGATAACCAAGAATAAGATTAATTTAAAAAAGACGGTTCAAAAACATTTTTGGCGGTTTTTTTATGTTCTCGTAAAAGAGGAGTCAATGGTATGAACTTTTTTGCGATTCAAAACACAAAAAATAAAATCAAAGAAATATTTCTGAAATTATTGTTCCATAAACGTTAGGTCAGAATCTCTTTTCCGTGCCCGCTTTTTAAGAATTCAACTACTCTTTTCAAGAATCAAATTCTAATACTTTACTCAATATAAATATAAAAAATTACCCCCCTGATAACCAGTAATTAGTGAGACTAAAAATATTAATCAATTGATATTTGATAGATTAATATATAATTGTACATTTGCACCCCTGTTTTCCGATTAGATTCGGGCAGGAAATGGAATGTTTAATAATTAAATTAATCAGTGTGGACACATTAAGTTACAAAACAGTATCTGCAAACAAGAACACCGTTAATAAGGAGTGGGTTGTTATAGATGCTGAAGGACAAACGCTGGGTCGCATGTCTTCTATCGCAGCAAAATTTTTGCGTGGGAAGTTTAAGCCTAGCTACACACCACACGTTGATTGCGGGGATAATGTTATTATTATCAATGCCTCAAAAATCAACTTAACAGGAAAGAAGTGGGATGCTAAAGAATACATCCGTCACACGGGATATCCTGGTGGTCAAAAAAGCCTTACTGCTCAAGAATTGTTTGACAAAGACCCTACGCGTCTTGTTGAAAAAGCAGTAAAAGGTATGTTACCCAAAAACAAATTGGGTAGTGCGATTTTTCGCAATTTAAAGGTTTATGCAGACGCCAATCATGGTCAAGAAGCTCAAAAACCTAAAGAAATTAACATTAACGAACTCAAGTAAATGGAAGTTATTCACAAAATTGGTCGTCGCAAGACCGCCGTTGCTCGTGTTTATTTAGCTCCAGGTAAAGGTAGCATCACAATTAACAAACGTGATCTTAAAGACTACTTTACTACAGGAACGCTACAGTACAAGGTTAATCAGCCATTAGTAATGACTGAAAATGATAAAACCTTTGATGTAACTGTAAATGTTTTTGGTGGAGGTATTACTGGTCAAGCTGAAGCTGTACGTTTAGCTCTTTCAAGAGCAATGTGCGAACTTGATGCAGAAAACAGAAGCATTCTTAAACCAGAAGGTTTATTAACTAGAGATCCAAGAATGGTTGAGCGTAAGAAATTCGGTCAGAAGAAAGCGCGTAAGAAATTCCAGTTCTCTAAACGTTAATCATTTATTAATTAAAACAGTCGTTGTCCTGAACTTGTTCAGGAAATTGGTTTAGCATCTAAATGTTCAAGGCGCGGATTATTACCAACCACTTGAATATTGCTACTACAACGGGAACGTAAACTAAGTTTTAAAATGGCAAAAACAGAAA
>CAXBEL010000273.1:0-5158 GCA_963974735.1 uncultured Flavobacteriaceae bacterium
TATCTAATTAAAAAAATTATTTATTTGTAAGTAGAATATTTATAAATAAAAGATTTAAAATGAATTTTATAAAAAAAACTATTTCATCTTGTGGTAATTAATTGTAGGTATTGTCAATGCAGTAGTAGCATATAGAATTATGATTGAAAAAAGATTGTTATTGGCTGGTGGCTCTGGGGCTTTAGGATTAGAACTTCTTAATTTATTGAGTATGGAGGATTTCCATATTCGTGTTTTATTAAGATCTAAAGAAGGGGTAGAAAAGACAGAAAGTTTGTCCGATGATGTTTGGCAAGCGAATGCGGCAAAAAATCCAGATTTAATAAAAGGTATTACAAAAGGTGTTAATACAGTAATATCTACTTTGGGAGAGAGTGTGAGTATGTTTACACGTTCAAAAGATTCTTACTATAAGAGCAATTACCTTGCTAATAAAGCTATTCTAAATGATGCTCTCGATCACCAAGTGGAACGATTTATTTACGTGTCTATAAAAGGAGCCGATACACTTTCCCAATTTCAAATCCCTCATAGTCATAAACTTTTTGAAGATGATTTAATAAAATCAGGTATTAACTACACCATTATAAGACCTGTTGGGTTTTTTACGGGTCTTAATGATCTTGTGATTATGGGAAAGCGAAAGGTTATTCCGATTATAGGGTCTGGCAATGCGCTTACTAATAGTATACATCCTGCTGATCTAGCGAAATTGATTCTTTCATTTTTAAATTCTGGACCACAGATGACAGAAGTTGGAGGGCCAGAAACACATACCAGAAAGGATATGGCACTTATGATAGCAGAGAAAACAGGAGCTAGATTAATTCATGTTCCCGTATGGTTGGCCAAACTGGGTAGTAAACCACCAAAATTATTTTTTAAAAACCTGAGTGAAAACTTAACTTATTTTACGCATATCACAACTCATGATATGGTGGCCAAACCGTATGGTAGTGCCAAATTTAAGGACTATCTTGATAATCTTGATTTAAATAAACTACCCTGATGGAGTATGAATATGATGCAATTATTATAGGAAGCGGTTCTAACGGTCTCTCAGCTGCTATTCGTTTGCAGAAGCAAGGATTAAGAACCAAAATCTTTGAACATTCTAAATCGCCCGGTGGTTCTACTAAAACCGAAGAACTTACTTTGCCGGGGTTTAAACATGATGTAGGTTCTTCAATCTTACCCCTTGCATTTGGCTCACCGTATTTAAGCTCATTACCTCTTAAAGATTTTGGACTCAAATGGATTTTTCCTGAGATACCATTCTCACAACCTTTTGAAGATGGCAGTGCTTTAGCCTGCTATCAAGATATTGAACGGACGGCAGAACAATTAAAAGGAGATAAAGACTCGTATTTAAAATTATTCAAACCTTTAGTTGAAAATTGGGATGAAATCGACGAAGACTTACTCGGGCCGCTGGGGTGGCCTCAAAATCCCTTAGAATTTTTAAAATTCGGTTTAAAAGCAATGCCATCAGCCTCAATGGTCGCCAATCACTATTTTAAAAATGATCAAGCAAAATCATTTTTTTACGGTTCTGTGGCACATTCAACATTACCGCTTAAAAGCCTGGCTTCATCCTCCTTTGGTTTGGTGCTTACTGCACTTGCGCACAAGTTTGGCTGGCCTTTTCCACAGGGAGGAGCTCAGAATTTTATTAAAGCCCTCGTTGGCTATTATAAATCTTTAGGCGGAAAAATCGAATTAAACCACACTGTTAGAGATTTTAACGCGCTTCCCAAAGCAAAGGCTTATTTATTTGACCTTACTCCAAGGCAACTCGTAAAAATAAATGGATTGGATTTAAGCTGGCTTTACAAGAAACGCCTAAAAGCCTTTAAATATGGCGCCGGAGTGTTCAAAATTGACTGGGCATTAAAAGAGCCAATTCCCTTTACAAGTGAAAAATGCCGAAAATCGGGTACCGTTCATATTGGTTTTTCAGCTAAGGAAATGGAAGATTCAGAAAAGAGAATACACAATGGTGAAATGACAGAGAAGCCCTATGTTCTTATAGCTCAGCATAGCGTATTTGATGATACTCGAGCACCATCTGGACATCATACGGCTTGGGCTTATTGCCATGTTCCTCATGGTAGTACCAAAAATTATACGGATATAATTGAAAACCAAATAGAGAGAGCGGCTCCTGGTTTTAAAGATTGTATTTTAAAACGATCTACAATGAATACAGAGCAGCTGCACGTATTTAATCCTAACATAATAGGAGGTGATATTAATGGCGGAAGACAAGATATCACCCAGCTTTTTACCAGACCGATAATCAAAATATCACCTTATAAAACATCTAATTCAAAAATTTATTTGTGTTCGTCTTCAACACCTCCTGGAGGTGGTGTTCATGGCATGTGCGGTTTTCACGCCGCAGAACAGGTTATAAGTGATCATTTTAATTAAAAATGAAGTTAGTTTAATCAGTTGTTAGAGGTTTTTCAATTTACGATCCTAAAATTCATCTTTAACTTCTGTGACTGTATGGGAAGTCATTAGCTTATCTAGCCCTGTCTCAAATCGAAAGTCCGTAATCGTTTCGTTTATAACGCTTAATTGTCTGCGCAACAATCAAGCTCAAAAAATTACGGCTTAGAATGCAACTCCTTTTCTATTTTTGTAGAATAGTCTTTTATATGAAATTAAAAACCGAACTCAAAGTAGCAGTTGCACAAATAGATGATATTGCTGGCCATCCAGATAAGAACGTTGCCAAGATTTTAGCGCTAATAGAAGAGGCAAAAAAGAAGAAGGAAGATATAATCGTTTTTCCTGAAATGGCGGTACCAGGTTATTTTGTGGGTGATGAGTGGGAAAATAAGGCTTTCATAAAAGATGCATTTTCTTATAATGAAGACATAACAAAGGCTTCGAAAGATATTATTGTTATCTGGGGCAACATAGATATAGATGAAAACAAAAACAATGAAGATGGCAGGGTGCGCAAATATAATTCAGCGTTTATAGCCCAAAACGGAAAAATAATTGGTAAAACCCATAAAACGCTTTTACCTACTTATCGTGAATTTGATGATTCCCGTTATTTTTATTCCTTACGAAAGGACGCTTGGGATCAGGGTTTAACTGCAGATGAATTGTTAAGACCTATTAAAGTTACGGTGAAAAATGTTCCAGTGAATTTGGGTTTGATTTTATGCGAAGATATGTGGAGTGATGACTATTTTTTACAACCAGTCAAAATACTGCAAAAACAAGGAGCTGAAGTTATTGTAAATATATCCTGCTCACCGTGGACGTGGAGAAAAAATGATAAACGTCATCGAGTTATTAGTGACCGCTTAAAAGAACATCCAGTACCTTTTATTTATGCTAATAACATCGGAATTCAGAATAACGGAAAAAACATCTACTTATTTGAGGGAAATTCTACTATTTACAACGCTGATGGTAGCTTATATAAAGTGGCTCAAGATTATACAGAACACGTATTACGGGCAGTAGTCAAAGCTGATAATACAGAGACTTTGGCTTCTTTACCACCTTTGAGCAAAGAAGAAGATTCAAAAAAGTTATTGCAGGGTCTGATTTTTGGAATAAAGAAAATGATAGCATCTATAGGTAATCCCCAAGTGGTTATTGGTCTTAGTGGCGGTATAGATTCTGCACTCACCGCTACTTTACTTGCTTTTGCTTTAGGGCCTGAAAATATTTTTGCAGTAAATATGCCATCGAGCTTTAATTCTGAAACTACCAAGTCCGCTGCTTTTAAATTGGCTCAGAATCTAAAAATAAATTATGTTTCAGTGCCTATTCAAGAGTCTTTTGAATATACCAGACAACAATTAAATAATACAGTTTTTAATCGTTCAGATGGTTCAGATACAGAAACCTCTATAGTACTTTCTGATCTAAATGAAGAGAATATTCAAGCACGCGATAGAGGATCAAGAATACTTGCAGGAATTGCTTCTGCGTTAAACGCTGTTTATACCAATAATGGTAACAAGACCGAAATTGCAATAGGTTACGCCACTTTATATGGCGATGTTAATGGAGCTCTAGCACCTTTGGGAGATCTTTACAAAGGAGAGGTTTATCAGTTGGCCAACTATATAAACAAGAAAGAAGGTTGGGATTTAATCCCTAATGACATTATAAATGTGGTGCCATCTGCAGAATTGAGTGCTGCGCAAAATGTAGATGAGAATAAAGGGGACCCCATTAATTATCCTTACCACGATAAATTGGTCAAAGCTTTTATTGAATTTAGACTCGATCCGGAGGATATTCTTCTCATGTACAATGAAGGAAATCTGATTAAAACATTTGATATAGAAGAGGAAGATTTCAAAACATTTTTTCCTGATGCAAAATCATTTATTGATGATCTTGAGCATAAATGGCGTTTATTTAAAATAAGCTATTTTAAACGTATACAGGCACCACCTATTATTGCCGTAAGTCGAAGAGCTTTTGGATTTGATTTGAGAGAAGCCCAAAATGGTGTTCACTTTACCCGAAAATACCAAAAGCTGAAAGATGAAATTTTGACAAGAACCAACTAATCCCTTTGCGCTAAATATTCTTTATCGGTCAAGTCAAGAATCATAGGTGTTATACTTGTTTTTCCATTTCTGATGGCCCATCTATCAGAACCTTCATCCACGTTTTCAATGGGAGTCACTGTAAACCAATAATGTTGTCTGCCCATAGGATCTTTATTTGCGATAACCTTACCATCATAATGTCTAATGGATTGATTTGTCCAAATAATTTCTCCTTCAGGATTTCGGGGGAAATTAATATTTAATAGTTTTCTTTCCTTTTCATTTATAACTTCTTTTAATGCATCTTGAACAAAGGGTTTGAGCGACTCAAAATCAGGTTCTCCATCTCCCACAGAAACACTTAAAGCAATACCCCGAACATCAAACAATACAGCCTGTCTTGCAGCAGACAATGTCCCAGAGTGCCAGGCAGAATTTCCCAAATTTGCACCAATGTTTATACCTGAGAGAACTAGATCTATATCTTCAAAAAGGTGTATGCCTAATGCAACGCAATCTGCAGGTGTACCGCTCACTCTATAGGCTTCTATTCCTTCAAAATGTATGGGTGATTTTTTATAGGTGATGGGTTTTCCAGAAGTGATGGCTTGCCCCATAGATGA
>CAXBEL010000274.1:0-5048 GCA_963974735.1 uncultured Flavobacteriaceae bacterium
CTCTACAAGTCAAAACACAGAGAATATGAATGCTGTAATTGTAAAAGCCAATTTACTCTAGACGAATATGGAACTTATACTCCATTAACGACTAAACTTAGGCATATGAATGAGGTCATGGAAAAATTATATCTCACCAAACTTTCCAGACAACAGGCTTAATCCTCTTTTAAAGAATTCCAACCGCGTGCTACGATTGGTATAGATGTGTTAGCTCTGGTAATAAGGTTCATTCCTGATTTAGCATCTGTCATATGACCAATTATGCTAAGATTTGGATTAGCTTTTACCTTTTCAAAATCGCTTTGAGCAATTGTAAACAGTAACTCGTAGTCCTCTCCTCCACTCAATGCTATCGTTGTACTGTCTAGCTTAAATTCCTCACAGACTTGAATAAGCTGAGGGTCTAAAGGTATTTTATCCTCATATAAATTACAGCCTATCTCAGATTGTTTGCACAGATGTATGATTTCTGAAGAAAGGCCATCGCTAATATCTATCATAGAAGTAGGAAGTACTTCAAGTTTTTCTAATAACTCCACAATATCCTTTCTGGCTTCTGGCTTTAATTGCCGTTCTATTAGATAAGAATAGGGCTCTAAGTCAGGTTGTGCCTTTGGGTTAACTTTAAAAACAGCTTTCTCACGTTCCAGAACCTGAAGGCCCATATAGGCTGCGCCTAAGTCACCTGAAACAACTAAAAGATCTCCTTCTTTGGCTGTACTTCTTAAAACCAGTTTTTCGGCCGGCGCAGAACCTATTGCGGTTACACTTATAAGTAAACCAGTTGTGCTAGAAGTGGTGTCACCGCCTACAACATCCACATTATATATAGATGAAGCCAGCTCAATTCCCGAATACAATTCTTCTATTGCTTCTAAAGGAAATCGGTTAGAAACTGCAATAGAAACCGTTACCTGTGAAGCTTCAGCATTCATTGCATAAACATCAGAAAGATTAACAATAATCGCTTTATACCCTAAATGCTTTAAGGGCATAAAACTGAGATCAAAATGTACCCCTTCAATAAGCAGGTCTGTGGTAACCACTACTTGTCTATCTTTGTGGTCGATAATTGCAGCATCGTCGCCTATGCTTTTAACTGTGCTCGTGTGTTTTATGGCAAAGTTTTTGGTCAAATGGTCTATGAGGCCGAATTCTCCTAATTCGCTTAAAGAAGTACGGGATTGATCTTTATTTTCAAACATAATTTTTTACTTGGTTTGCAAAGTTAGGTTGAATTATAGAAACAGGCTTGTCTGCGATATTTTAAATTTATTTGATGAAAAGATTTGTACTTATTTTTTTGCTGCTTGTAATAGCATCTTGTTCTGACAACGATATGGATTCTGAACTTTTATCATCTGATGATGGTATAGACATGGAGGATCCTGACCCTACTCCTGTTGATCCTGAAGAGGAGGATGAAAGAACTCCTTGTGAAAATGGATTTGCAGGCGATTATCCTTGTAATGGATATGATTTAATGGCTCTTGTATCCTTAGAGGAAATGGATGCGGAATCGGCCAGTGATTCTTGGGGGTGGACGGATGCTGCAACAGGAAAAGAGTATGCCTTCATAGGTTTAAATAATGGTACCGGTTTTGTGGATATTTCAAGTCCCTCAAAACCCGTTTATCTTGGCAAATTGCCAACGCGCACAGTAAGTTCTTCTTGGAGAGATATTAAAGTATATAATAACTATGCATTTGTAGTAAGTGAAGCTACAGATCATGGGATGCAGGTTTTTGACTTGACACGTCTCAGAGATATAGACACTCCCACAACTTTTGATGCTGATGCTGAATATCTTGAATTTGGCAGTGCACATAATATCGTTATAAATGAAGATAGTGGTTTTGCCTACGTAGTGGGATCTGACACTTTTTCTGGAGGAGCACATTTTATCAATATTCAGAATCCAGAAAATCCGGTTTTTGCTGGTGGCTATGCTGGAGATTCCTACACCCACGATGCGCAGGTAGTGACTTATCACGGTTTAGATGCAGACTATATAGGTCATGAAATTTATGTAGGGAGCAATGAAGATTCAGTAACGATTATAGATGTAACAGATAAATCCAATCCCATAATTATTGCAAAAACAACATATCCTAATGTGGGTTATGTGCATCAGGGATGGTTTACAGAAGATCATCATTATTATTTAGTTAATGATGAGCTAGATGAAATAAACTTTGGCTTTAACACCCGCACTTTTGTATTTGATTTTTCTGATATGGACAATCCTGTTCAGATAGGTACATATACAGGACCCACTCAAGCCATTGATCATAACCATTACATTAAAGGCTCTATTTTATATCAGAGCAATTACAGTGCTGGTATTAGATTTGTCGATATTTCAGATGTTGCTAATGGTAATTTAAGTGAGGTAGGTTTCTTTGACACCTATCCAGAAAATAATGAAACTTCTTTTAATGGTGTATGGAGCAATTATCCCTTTTTTGACAGTGGTAATATCGCGGTAAGCGACATTAATAGAGGATTGTTTCTTATTAGGCGAAGTGGGACTTGATAGCTATTTAAATGAAAAAACAAACTATGAGATTCTATTTTAAAAAGTTAGTGATTCAGAGTTGCCTTGCATTTTCTGTCTTTTTTCTTAGTTGCTCTAAGGATGATGGTGTGGGAGATACCACTGAGAATGATATAGAGGAAGCTGAAACACCAACTCCTGGCTTTAAAGGAGAAATTGTTTGGAATAAAACTTTTGGTGGCTCCTTAAATGATTTTGGAAGTTCAATTGCACAAACCAATGATGGCGGATTAGCGCTCTTTGGTTATAGTGAAAGCCAAGATGGCGAGCTGATAGGGAAATCCAGACCTGGCAATGATTATTGGGTTCTTAAATTAGATAATGAAGGAACTGTGCAATGGTCTAAAACTTATGGTGGCTCTGGTGATGATATTGGCACAAATATGATACAAACCAATGACGGGGGCTATCTCTTGGGGGGATACAGCATGAGTAGTGATGGAGATGCAAGTAAAAATGAAGGTTTTCACGATAATTGGTTTGTAAAACTAGATGCCTCAGGTGCTATTGAATGGGAAAAGAGCTACGGCTTTTCTGGTCACGATCATTCATACTCACTCATTCAAACAAAGGATGGAGGCTATTTTAGCGCGGGATTTTTAGATGTAACTGCATCAGGCGGAGCAGGAAATGAAACCATCACTCGACACGGAATAGGAGAGTTTTGGGGTCAGAAGTTTGATTCAGAAGGAGAATTGGAGTGGCGTAGGTATTATGGAGGAACAAATAATGATCGCGCTTACAAGGTTTTACAAGCGAAGGATGGGGGCTTTATGATGTTTGGACTAACCGAAAGTGATGATTTTGATATAAAAGAAACCCATGGCAGCTATGAATTTTGGGTTGTTAAAATAGATGAAGGTGGAGAAATGCTCTGGGAAAAAACATTTGGAGGTTCTGGTATCGAACAGGCTTATGATGCTGTTGCCGTAAAAGACGGAGGTTTTGTCATTGTAGGGCAGGGATATAGTAATGATGGAGATGCAACTGGTAATCACGGCAGCTCAGATGCATGGGCGATTAAAATAGACGAGAAAGGGAGATTGCTATGGCAAAAAATGTTGGGCGGGAGTAATTTTGAACTGGCACAAGGTATCGCTATGGCAAAAGATGGTAGTTTTTTTATAACGGGAAATAGCCGGAGTGCAGATGGGGATGTTCTGACAAATAAGGGAGAGAACGATTTTATGGTAATGCAGTTGAGTAATGATGGGGATTTACTTTGGGAAAAAACTTATGGGGGCTCAGGTATTGATTTAGCACAAAGTATATCTGTTTCTACAGAAGAAAAAGTAACTTTTATAGGTAGTACTGAAAGTAATGATGGAGATGTAGAATTTAATAAAGGATTAAATGATTTATGGGTTTTGCAGATCAGATAAAAGGCTCTTTTAAATAATCTATAAATTCTTTTATGCTCCTATGGGTTTCACTATATAGAAAGGCTATTTTGACATAAGATAGATTAATGTTCCTATCTATGGTAAAACGCCGTTTAAGTGGTATATTTGCAATCAATTTAGATAATGATGATTAAAGTAAGTGAAGATGAAAAAAAGAGAATAGCCAGCCTTATGAATGAGGATGGTTATGATGCTACTGTTGACTATGTCAGAGTAGGTGTGAAGAGTGGGGGTTGTTCCGGATTATCTTACGAATTAAAATTTGACAAAAAAGTTTCTGAAGAGGATAAACTCTTCGAAGACAACGATATAAAATTAATCGTAGATAAGCGTAGCTTTCTCTATCTCATAGGTACAACACTAGAATTTAGCGGTGGCCTTAATGGCAAGGGTTTTGTGTTTAACAACCCTAATGCCCAACGTACTTGCGGGTGCGGTGAGAGCTTTTCACTATAATATTTATTGAACGTTAAAAATGTATTTGATTAATTAATTTTTAGATTAATCAAGTTTATAAATTAGTATATGGCTTATACAGAAGACGATTTACAGAAAGAGTTAGCCTCCAAAGAATATAAGTACGGATTTTATACAGACATAGAATCTGACACTTTTCCTGTGGGCTTAAACGAAGATATCGTAAGAGCTATCTCATTGAAAAAAGAAGAGCCAGAGTGGATGACCGAGTGGCGATTGGAGGCTTTTCGATATTGGCAAAAGATGGTTGAACCAGAATGGGCAAATGTTCATTATAAAAAACCAGAATTTCAGGATATATCCTATTACTCTGCGCCATCTAAGAAGCCTAAGTATGAAAGTTTGGATGAGGTAGATCCAGAATTGCTGGATACTTTTAAAAAACTCGGTATCTCACTAGATGAGCAAAAAAAGCTTGCTGGTGTTGCTGTAGATGTGGTAATGGATTCTGTTTCTGTGGCTACAACTTTCAAAAAGACTCTTGGAGAGAAAGGGATTATATTCTGCTCTATTTCTGAAGCGATTAAAAATCATCCAGAGTTGGTGAAAAAATATTTAGGCACAGTTGTACCTCCTAAAGATAATTTCTATGCAGCATTAAATTCTGC